>JAPPLF010000108.1:0-5719 GCA_028874215.1 Acidobacteriota bacterium | reverse complement strand
CTCAGCCACTACCGCACATCGTCCCATTTCACCCCGGCGGCCCATCACGATGTCGCCAGCACGGAGCTTGAAGTTTGCGAGTCTCTCCAGGGTGTCGGTCCCGACAGCCATTTTTCCCACCGGCACGATCTTCCCGTTGCGTATTGAAGCGGGGTTGACGACGGGTGTCCCGCCCATCTTGTAGTCACTCTTGTGAAGGGAACTACCGAACGGTCCGGTTTGCAATTCGACCACGACATCCGACAACCTTGCGACCGTCCAACCACTCGGTAGTCCGAAGGCGGGCTCGGGAGGCGACAGCGATTCTGTTGGTTTCCGTTTTCTGATCTTGCGAGCCTTCAACAGCCGTGCCTTCTCGGCCGCGATCAGCTTCAGCAACTCGGACGCCGGCTCATCCGACGGATCCTGCTCCACCAGCTTCCCCCGCACGGCAAGGTTGAGAATGGTCTGGCGCAGATTCTTGACCTGATCGGCTCGGGCGGTCAGTGCGGGCAGCGCATCGACGGCAAAGCGCGCGTGAGAACGAAACGTCGGTGCGTCGATTTCGGGAGCGACCAGACGGGTAAGACTAGCCCTGGTGAGCCGGTCGCGGGTGTCCTCCCGCGCCGTGCGTGTTTCCTCCAACTGGTCGCAGAGGGCCATAAGCTCATCGACCTTGGCAACGATGCGCTGCTGCTCGGCGAGGGGCGGGACACTAATGAGCTTGCTGTAGGCATCCGCGCGGCTGAGGCCAGGCTTGACACCCTTTCGTAGGTCGCTCAGATCAAGCGTAGCGAGAGAGAAGAACAGATAATCGAGATTAAAGAAACTTGGCGATTCTACATAGTATGCGACATCAGTCGTCCACGATGGTCCGTTACACTTGTTCAGTGCTCCTGCAGATCCCTTGCGGCCTACGATGACAGATCGTCGTATCGTCAATGGCGTGGTGGTGTAGCCTACAATCCCATTAGAACCGTAGACGGGCACTGGACCATCGTCTGCACGATCACTCACCTTCAACCCTTTCCCGTATCGGAAGTCAAGGATGTCCCCAACTGTCGTACGGCACCAATTTCCTGGAAGCCCCAAGTCGTTGATTCTGTTTCGCACAATTAACTCAGACAGTTCCGACGTCGGTTCGTCTGCCGGATCTTGCTCTGCCAACTTGCCGCGCACGGCGAGATCCAGCACAAAGCGGCGCAGACGTCCAACGGCGTCCGGTGCCTCGGCTACGCGGTCGTATAGGGCGAATAGGCGATCAGCATTCACCGCAACAGCGCCTCTGTCAGGATTCCCTTCAACTGGTCTCGCACTGATATCACCTCGGCCTCGGCGCGGGTCAGCTCCTCCAGGAGTATCTCGGGATCGCCAAGGTCCTCCTCCTCGGTATGAGGATTCTTGATGTCGAGGTTGTAGCCGCGCGCTGTGATCTCCTCGGCAGTCACCTTCCAAGCTCGTTCACCTTCCTCGCGGCTCTTACGTTCTGCCCCGCCCCACCAAGCGGCACAGTCCTCAAGATGCTCCAGCCGGATGGGCCGGGTCATGGAATAGGCCTTTTGGCCTTCGGGCACGAGATGTTCCCAGAACCAGATGTCCTTGGTCGGTTTTCCCTTCTCGAAGAACAACAAGTTCGTACCGATTGAGGCGTAGGGGCGAAACACCGAGTTCGGCAAGCGCACGATGGTGTGGAGATTGCATTGCTCCATCAGGTGCTCTTTGAGCCGCGTCTTGACACCCTCGCCGAACAAGGAGCCGTCGGGAAGGACCACGGCAGCCCTGCCGCCGGATTTCAGAAGCCGGATGATCAGGGCCAAGAATAGGTCCGCCGTCTCGCGTGTCTGGAAGTGCTTCGGGAAGTTCGACTCGATGCCGTCCTCCTCCTTGCCGCCGAACGGCGGATTGGTCAGCACGATGTCCACGCGCTCGTCCCGGCCCCAGGAGATGTAGGGACGCGCCAGCGTGTTGTCATGGCGCAAGAAGGACGGATCCTCGATGCTGTGCAGGAGCATGTTCGTGACGGCGAGCATGTGGGGAAGCGGCTTTTTCTCAACCGCCCGAAGGGAGGTTTGCATTCTCACCTCGTCCTCGGGCCGCTTCACGTACCGTTCGCGCATTTGCCGGACGGCGCAGGTGAGGAACCCGCCGGTGCCGCACGCTGGATCGAACAACGTCTCACCCGGTTTCGGGTCGATCATCCGGGCCATGAAAGAGGTCACGGCGCGTGGCGTGTAGTATTCGCCCGCATTGCCGGCCGATTGCAGATCGTTCAGGATCTGCTCGTAGATGTCACCGAAATGCTGGCGAGCGGCCAAGTTGTTGAAGTCGATGCCGTTGATCTTGTTGACGACCTGCCGCATCAGCTGGCCGGATTTCATGTAGTTGTTGGCATCCTCGAACACGTCGCGCACGACGCTGGCGCGAGGGCCGGCCCTGCGGGGAAGTTCCTTCAGCTTCGGAAAGAGATCGCCGTTGACGAATTCGAGCAGATCATCGCCCGTGATGCCTTCCGGGTCGCCGGCCCAGCTCCGCCATTGCAATGGGTCAGGTACGGGCGAACGGTAGCCGTCCTTGAGAACTTCGAGCTCCTGGTCCTGATCGTCGATGATCTTGAGGAAGAACATCCAGCACAGTTGGCTGATGCGTTGCGCATCGCCATCGACGCCCACGTCCTGGCGCATGATGTTCTGAATCGACTTGACGAGGGTGCTGACGGACATCTCTTACGCGATCTCCCGATAGAGAGCGGACTGAACATCGTGCACCGCCCGCGAGAAACCGGGCTTCCCACCGAAGGCGCGGACCAGTTCCAACGGTGTGCCGAGTCGGTCGAGGGGCGCGATCCTGAGAACGTTGGCGTCGTCGATATTGAGCATGCCCTCGTCCGCGTACTTGTCGAGCAACGCATCGAGCACAGCGCGGGCCTGACCTCCATATTTCGTGAACACGTTCCGCTTCTTGACGTTCTCGGCCCGCTCGCGGCGGGTCAGCGGTTTGGCGTCGAAGGCGATGTGACAGACGAGATCGAAGGGATCGAGATCCTTGCCCAACTCTTGGGCGATCACGGTCAGCGGCAGACCCTCGGATTCCATCTCATCAATGATCGCCTGCTTGCGCTCGGCGGCGTTCCATCGGTTCAGGAAGTCACCAAGACTAGCGAAGCGCCGGCGCAGGGCCTTCCTCGTGAAATCGCGTAGCGACTCGGTCACCAGCTTGCCGTGCCCGTCGAGATACTGCACCCGCGCGGCGAGGATGGCCACTTCGACGCCATCGACATAGACTTTCTTCTGTGGCCCCGGCGGTGGTGGATCCACTTCACCATTCCCGTCCGGGCCTGGATCCGGCTCATCGGGTGGCGCGATCGGACCGTCTTCCTCCGGCTCATAGATCTGGACCGGCTCGCCGTCGAAGTCCGGGTCCGCGAAATGACCCGTGGCCCCCCGGAAGTCGATGAGCGTGAAGTAGAACTTCTGTGAGTCTTCGTGCACGCGGGTACCGCGGCCGACGATCTGCTTGAACTCGGTCATCGACCCCACCGCCCGGTCGAGTACGATCAAACGGCACGTCTGGACATCGACGCCGGTGGACAGCAGGCGCGATGTGGTGACCAGGACAGGATATTTCGATTCCGGGTCGATGAAGTTCCCGAGTTCGGCTTGTCCAGCATCATCACCGCCGGTGATCCGCATGACGTAACGTGAGTTGCCCTTGACGAGATCCGCGTTCTCGTTAATCAGCGCCTGACGCATCCGCGCGGCGTGCTCCTGGTCGACGCAAAAGATGATCGCCTTCTGGAAACGATCGCCACTCTCCTTCAGGAAAGCCGTGACCTTTCGCGCGACGAGTGTCGTCCGCTCGTCAATGACCAGAGTTCGGTCGAAGTCCGTCGAGTTGTAAACGCGATCCTCAACTGGCTCGCCAACGCGGTCCACCTTTCCCTTCTCTGGACGGTAGCCCTCCACGTCACGATCGATATGGACCTTGACGACCTTGTAGGGCGCGAGGAAACCGTCATTGATGCCCTGCTTCAAGGAGTAAGTGAAGACCGGCTCCCCGAAATAGGCGATGTTGGAGACGTACTTCGTCTCCTTCGGCGTGGCGGTGAGACCGATCTGGGTTGCGGAGGAGAAGTACTCAAGGATCTCGCGCCACGCCGAATCGTCGGCGGCACTGCCCCGGTGGCATTCGTCAATCACGATCAGATCGAAGAATGTCGGCGAGAACTTCCGGTAGGTCTTATGGCGTTCCTCCGGTCCCGTGATCGCCTGATAGAGGCCAAGATAGACCTCGTAGGCGGGGTCGATGTGACGCGAGAGCTTGGTCATCGTGCCGCCGAAGGGGCGGAAATCGTTCGTCATCGTCTGATCGACGAGCACATTGCGGTCGGCAAGGAACAGGATTCGTTTCTTGCGTCGCGCCTTCCACAGCCTCCAGATGATCTGGAAGGCCGTATAAGTCTTGCCCGTGCCCGTGGCCATGACGAGCAGGATACGGTTCTGCCCTTTGGCGATGGCCTCGATCGTCGCGTTGATAGCGTTGACTTGGTAGTAGCGTGGCGTCTTGCCGCTGCCGTCCTCGAAATAGTCTTGAAGGACGATCTCCTCTGCTTCCGGCGTCAGGCCCTTCCAGGCCCGATATCGCGCCCACAGATCGGTGGGTGACGGAAAGTCTTCGAGAGAAATGTTCGACTCCAGCGGTGTACTGGCTCCTGTACGGTCGTGGAACACGAAGCCGTCGCCGTTCGAAGAGAACGCAAAAGGAACGTTCAGGATCTCAGCGTAATCCAGAGCCTGCTGCATGCCGTCGCCGACGCTGTGGGAATTGTCCTTCGCCTCGATCACGGCGATCGGGATGTTGGGCTTGAAGTAAAGGATGTAGTCGGCGCGTTTGCCCTTGCCGCGTGCGACCAGCTTGCCCCGCACGATGATGCGGCCCTGGGTGAAGCTCACCTCCTCTCGAATCTGCAACATCTCGTCCCACCCGGCGTTGCGCAGGGCGGGCGTGATGAACTTCGTGCAGATGTCGCGCTCGGAGAGGCTTCGCTTATCCATCAGGCTAAGCGGCCTCCCGTTTTGTTACACGTCATTCCCGTTCCACCGTTCCCAGGCGTGTCTCAGGTGTGTCGAGCGCCTTCAGCCGCTCGTATTCCTAGCCCGAGAGCACCACGACAACCGGCCGTCCGTGCTTAATCGCCGTGACGGGCGCGGCGCAGGCGATGTCGATGAGTCGGCCGAAGCCGTACTTCGCGTCTTTCGCGCTCAGCGTCCGCATGCCACTCCTACAGGTGATGGCAAACGTCAATCTTGGCCAATTTGGCCGACCGGAGCAAGGCAGAGAACTACTTGAACGTTTCCCAATTCGTTACCGGACGGTAAGGTCAAATAGTCTCACTTGTCTGTCGGCATTCTGCTCCAGCGCTTCGACGAGGTCCGGGTTCCCATTCCAGATCGAGCGTTCAACGAGATCCACTTTCCACCGCTAGATCGGCAATACTGATGGCCTGCGCTGGCCCATTGAGGATTGAATAAACGGGTTGTCAGAGCCGGTCGGATTGGAGACTTCCCGCCAGGGATATTTTTGAAGGGAGCGACCCCCCCAGGGGGTGTGGCGCAGATGTAAATTGCGCCACACCCCCGCGCCCGCACCGGGCAGGAAAAAGGGGGGGTCGCTCCCTTCCACCTCCGCTTTCCCCGTGCGGGCACGGCGGAGCCGAAAACATGGCCGTAACAGCATGAGCGAC
>JAPPLF010000107.1 GCA_028874215.1 Acidobacteriota bacterium | reverse complement strand
GCGCATCATCAGGAGCTTCTGCTCGCTCGCGATGAGGACCATGTACTTGCTGATCGTCTGGCCAAGCGTGCACTTGGCGAGGAATCGATCGGCGAAGTCGTCCAGGTGGGTGATCTTCGTGTTGTCCTCGGCCGCGCACTGGTAGATCGGAAGGAACCGCTCGTCCGCGTCGAAGGCGAAGTGCCGCCCATTGTTGTTGGCGAAGTACCACGTGTCGGTGCGGTTGCTGACGATGAAGAGCTGGACGTAGCAGAGAAGCGTCCTGGTGTATCCGTTACCGGGGTCGTTCTTGTAGTCGACGATCTGCTCCATCGCCCGCCGGGGGCTGATCCCGAGCGTCTTTAGTTCGATCTGAACGACGGGGACGCCGTTGATGAGCAGCATGACGTCGTAGCGGTGATGGCTGTTGTCCGTATTGATGCGGAGCTGATTGACGACTTCGAAGTGGTTTTTACACCAGTCCTTGATGTTAACGAGGGTGTAATTGAGCGGCGTGCCGTCGGCACGGGTGAACGCTTCCCGGTTCCGGAGAGAGCGTGCGGCTTCGTAAACGTCGGGTGTGATGATCTCATCGAGTAGTCGCTGGAACTCACCGTCGGTGAGTCTGACACGATTCAGGGATTCGAACTTTTCCCTGAAGTTTGCTTCCAGCGTTGCTCGATCTCGGATGTCGGGGCGATATTCGTATTTGAGATCCCGTAACTTCGTGACAAGGGACGCTTCAAGATCGCTTTCGGGTGTGATCATCGCCATCGCGGGGACTCACTTTTTTTGGCGTCTGGTTAAAGCGCCCGACGGTTCGGTGTTATATGCGAACACGACCCGAGGTTGGCTTCGATGCCGCGGATGAAGGCGACAATCTTGTTGTGGATGGCTTGACCCATCATTCTGCCTTTTCGCAGAATCCGTCAATCCTCGTGATCGCGTCAAGAAATACCGGTGCGTAGAGCCGGTTCGAATTGTGCGCCCTCGGCTACGCGTCTTCTTGAGCCCGAAAAAGAAGACGAATCCGCCGAGCGCTTCGATCTTGTTGACCAACCGGTTGGTGATCCTCCTGAGTTCTGCGTACCGCGTCACGTTCGTGACAGCGTAGAGGCTCGCTCCCTTCTTTTCCCATAGGGCCGGATGTTTACCCGACCGTCTGATCTCAAATTCAAGAAGCTCGCACTTGCGCGGGAAGAACCAAGTTCCGAACCCACGCACGACTTCGGAAGCGAGGACGAAGCCCGCCAAGCCGAACACTGAGCTGTCCTTGTATCTCCGGTCTCGACTGCTGAGGTAGGGGTCAATATGTCCGAATTCATCAAGGTAGGCGAAGTACGTCACCGATAGGGTCTCCGGAAACACAAAAGCTTCCACCCAAGCACGGGCATCGGAAAGAGAGCAGTTGAAGCTTGCATCTCACAAATAACTATACCTCAAATGATGATCTGTCGAGAATGGCTGGAGACGGCGATACTCTGGAGAACGCCCGTTAAATGAAACTTCCGGGCGTTCTCGGGAAAAAGGGGAGGATGCCCGGGGGGGTACCGTTACTCCCAAGGGCCGTGAATCGGCCACGAAACAAGGGGCAGAAGAAGGCAGTAGAGCGCCCGCCGTTGCGACTGTGGTGGAAGGGCCAAAAACTTTTTTCACGGGAATCACTTTTTAGAGTCGCGTTTTTCAATCGATTTACGTTGTTTCTCCGGGAGCGCCTCGTAGACTTCGTCGATGTGCTTGGGAATGGAGATCATCCTCTCCACGATCAAGTTTAATAATTTGAACAGCTTCTCAGCGGTTTCCCGGTCAGCCCGCAGATCGATCACGCCTGGATGAACTGCGTTGTTACCATATATGCGGACGGCATCGAGAGCTTTCTGAATACGTGGGTCTAGCCCATTTTTTACCAGCATAGCGATGTTGGCGTTGAGATTGTTTCCAGGCTGACCGAGTTCCTCGGAAAGTTGTCTGCAGAGTTTTTCAATAGAGAGCCGAACCAATGCAGCTGCTCCCCTAGGCGATAGGTCGAGGATGCTACTCGCCTCGTCGTAGTCTCGGCGTATGTCGTCGGGGAGATCAGAATGAGCAGGCGGAGCCCCACCGGTTCGCGGATGTGCCAACTGGTCGTAAATCCAGATGGCCAACTGCTCGCAATGGGAGCACTTCGACAGGAATACATTGTGCAAGTCAGGATAAAAAGAGGGCGTTGCTGCTGACGCGCGCCAGAGCAATGGAGTTCCCGCGTCCAGCAAACGGTCCAGATCCGCGTGGCTCAAGCGACTGTTTTTTTGAGTAGGATCCTCATGAAAGTGGCTCAAGCGAGTGCCTTGCTCATAAGGATCCTCGCCCTGAGTGCGATCAGAATCTATTTTCGCGCGGTCAAGCGGAAGCTTCCCGCCCTTTAGCCTTTTGGCCCGGAGTGAGTACCAATACTGATGTGCAAACACATGGCAGTGCGGACAGGTGAAGGCCAACTTTCGAACCGATGGAGTAACGTCCTTCATAACATCCAGGATAACCGAACCCACGGATACTATACCGACCGTAAAATACCTGTGCCTTCAAAGATCGTCCCACACCGAAACAGGGCGACACCGAAGAGGGATTACTGCCCGCTTTCCCCGCTGAGGAACGCCGCCTAGTACTCCATCAACTGCCGCTTGCGCTCGAACAGATCCGAACGGGCATAGGCCGCTACCGCCTTGTTCTGGACAAGGTGCGACAACGCCGCCTCCATGACCGCATGGGGCACGTTGGTGAATGCGGCCGTCTAGAAGGGGATGCACTCGACAATGCTGCGGGTGACGCGCCGGCGCCAACGGTCGGAGAGCTGGATGGTGGAGGGGGGGTAGCACCCGACTAAGTGCTGGACCTCTTCGACCGGGACGTTTTGGGAGAGTACGGCCGTGACGATCATGAAGCGGAAGTAATTAGGCGTCAGGTTGTCGGGAATACCGTCTGCGGCGAGGCGGTGCTTGAATATTGTCCGGACGGCGCCTTCGATGACGCGCCGGAGAGTGACGGACCCGCCTCGGAGCGCGCTGCGCCACAGCGGCGCTGTGGTGGGGTCTTCGGCGATCCCGGCCCCGCCCATGTATGCCTCGATCCACTCTTCCAGATCGTTGCGCACGGGGATCTCGCGTTCTCTGCCGTTTTTCTCGCGGAACCGAAAGAGCCGGCCCTCCTCGTGGGTGCGTAGATCGCCGGTCCGCAGCCGGCATAGTGCCCCGATCCGGCACCCGTTGGTGATGAGATCGGCGAGCATGGCCCGGTGGCGAAGCCCCATGGGGGAGTCGAGTTCGGTGGCGGCAAAGAGGCGCCGGGCCTGCGACAGGCTGATCTCCGGCGTCTCGCGATCGAGGACCTGGTGGTAGACCCCCCGGACCGTAGTGGGGTAAGAAAATGTTGTTGAAGCTCTGCTGGCACCGAAGTGCGAGACGACTACGCTTGCTTACGAAACTCGTCAAAGCCAAAATCGGAGAAGGGAGCAATGACCTTCTGCCACCACTTGAGATTCCAGCGATGCTCGTCTGCGTAGCCCAACGCGCGCACCAATTCGTTGTGGCACATAACATCCACATACCGTTTGACAGGAGGTTCGTCCGCATCAAGCAAAAGCCTCTTCTCGTTCACGCGCAGGACGGTTTCGTCGTCTTCATTCTCCACCAGCTCCTGCTCCAGTTTGCTGAAGGCACGCTCTAGCGATGAGTGGACTGAGATTTTGGCTGAGAACCTACATGCGATTTGAAGGATTGTCAGTACGGCTATAGAAGCGCCCAGAGTGAACGTTGCGAGAATTAAATTCTGTCCAGCGGAAGCGGCAGAGGCGAAGCTCAGCAGAAGCACGCAAACGTTGATGGTCTGGTCTGTACGCTCGAAAAAGCCGCGTCGCCTCCTGTGGTAGCGGATCGAACGTCGGACACCAAATAGGAGAATGTGGTGCGCGTCGTCGTTCACGTTTTGGGCTTGGGAGGTGGAGGTACAGAATCTCCCGTCTTAATCACTGGTTTTCTAGCCATAATAATCCTCGTCGTTCATTTCTTGGGCTTGGGAGGTGGAGGAGGTACAGTGTCTCCAGTATTGACTATTGGCTTCTTGGACAATAGCAACCTCTTCTCTTGAAAGGCGTGGGGACAAGTCGAAAGGGACGCCCCAGAGCCATTTTAGCTGGAACACCGAATGAGAGCAAGGCGGATTTCGGACAGGAGTTCCCCCAAAATATCAGGCCGGATCACCTCAACTGATTGAAAACAGGAGAGTAAGAAGATTCGACAAATGGAATTGGTCGAATTTTTAAAAAAATGGGGGAACTTTCAGTGCGAAGTATCGGACAACGACGGACGTGAGATCTCGTGACAAGTCAATGGAAAAGAGATACGAATGTACATTACTGGACATATCTGGATGCTATGGCCGTCTCACAAGACATCCCGGCGGACTCCGTTGCTCATCGGTCACCTACTCCCGGTATGCTCCCTCAGAGCGCCTTGTCCGGCGGGCACCCCCGGTCTCGGCGCTCGCGGGACTTCTTCCACGGACTGTTGGAGGTCGTGAATCATGAGGCTCGGCATCATCGGATACGGCTATACGGGCAAGCAACACGCCCGGGCCTTGGAACAGATCGATTCCGCCTCCCTGGCAGGTGTCGCGGAGACCAGTCCTGAGAGACGGTCGGAGTGCACCGTCAAATCATTTGACGACTATCGAGCTCTGCTCGACGACCCCACCATCGACGCCGTCACCGTCTGCCTACCCCATTCGGCCCACCAACCGATTGCATCCGCTGCCCTGAAGGCAGACAAACATGTGCTGGTAGAAAAGCCTTTAGCCCTCACGGTTGAAGCCGGCGAGCAGCTTTGTGAGTTGGCCAAGCGGAACTCCCTGGTCCTGATGGTCGAAATGACCCATCGTTTCATGCCTCCGGTCGTGGAAGCCCGGGAGTTGATCTCCAAGGGACTGATCGGAAACGTGCTGGCCGTCGATGACCTTTTGCTTGAAAACGTCGGGTTGTTCGGTTCGCTGCCGTCATGGATGTTCAAGCGGGCAGAGGCCGGAGGCGGCGTGGGCCTGACCAGCGGTGTGCATCTGCTCGACCACGTGAGCTGGTTGACCGGCCAGAATCTCAGTTTGGAGTCCGCCTGTTTCGGATATTCGCAAGGTATGGGAAATGTGGAAGATACGGCAGCCTTTTTCCTGCGCCTCGAGAATGGCGCTCCCGTTCATATTGCCCTGTCCTGGCGTCCGGGTGGTCCCGGAATCGAAGGAGAACTACGGATTTTCGGCGAGAAGGGCACTCTTGTGGTCCAGCCCTGGAATGGATGGAAGTTGCGTGGCACCGACGAGGAGAAAGAAAACGTTTCCTTTTCGAGCCAGGCAACCATCGCCGAACGTGCCCTTGTCGGCATGCGTGGGGCTCTGAGCGAGTTCGTCCGCGCCGTGCAGGAGGGACGTGAACCGGATCCCCGTCCGGAACTGGCCCTTCGCAGTCAGAGGATCATCGAACAGGCTTACCGGATGTTCAGCAGCTAACATCAACCGGAA
Organism: Acidobacteriota bacterium; assembly: GCA_028874215.1. Taxonomy (NCBI): domain Bacteria; kingdom Pseudomonadati; phylum Acidobacteriota; species Acidobacteriota bacterium. The sequence goes on along the minus strand of JAPPLF010000107.1, from coordinate 21,126 downwards.
GCGCCTGGACCGCTACCTGGAAGAACTGGCGTGGAGGTTCAACAACCGGGACAACCCCTACATCTTCCGGGATGCCATGCGAAAGATCGTCCATGCCGACACCCTAACCTACAAGGAACTGGTCCACGGGAAGGCAAAGACGGAGACGGCCGCCGCGTAGTCTCAATAATCCATCCGCCGAGACACTTTTTCGTTCCACCGAGACACAGTGAAGAACCCGACCAAGATTGAGATGGGCCAAATAACGATGGCCCCCAATCCTGCGGTCATCAATCCAATCAGGAATCCGATAATGATCAGTGTCAGTGCCATCGGAACACTCGAATAGAGCAACCCGAAAGGTCCAAAGAAGAGTGTTAATAAAAATCCGACAAACTGAGACTTTTTCAAGGAACCTCCTTCCAATGGGCGAAGGCACAGGTTACGCTTTCCCGACGTTGCGCGGGGACTCGACCTCTTCTGCCATTATCTCGCGTCCATGCCGCCAAAACCGGTAGTGGCATGTCCAGGGCTCGTCAACGTTGTTCACCCATATTTCGATACGGAGGTTCAGCACCACGTCAGTTCCCTCCCTGTGGACCCTGTCGAAGGGACTGGACGCCCCCGGATTGCGTCAAGTGAATGATCACCGGAATCTCTCCTCGCCGGAGGGCTCATTCGGCAGTAGTACTGATCACCCGCTCGGAATGTGGCTCCAAATCTCGCGGAGTTCGCCAATGCGCCGCAGCACGTCACCGTCCTGCGTCAGTTGCTCCGCTTGATCCAGCAACGCCAGGCAACGACTCTTTTCGGCAGGATAATTCTCCCGTGATTCCTGCAGAATCAGCCAGTGCAGGGTCATTGGCTCAGCCGCTTGGCCGTAGGCGCGGTTGCAGTACTCCTCCAATAGAGAGACCGAGGACCGCCCTGGATCCCACAGCAGCCTGGGGTAGAGGTACATATTGATCTCGTTCCAGTCCCATTCCTCCGAGCCGAGTCCTTCCATTCCGATCTGGGTGTAGTACCAGATGTCCTTGGCGACCGTATCCGAGTAAACGTGAAACGTCCTTTGGCTTGGATCGATGAGCTTGGCTTCCAGGTTCTCAGCGGTCGTTTCCTGCTTGATCATGGCCAAGGCCGTGCTGAAATGGGAGTAGTACTCGTAGGTAAAGAAACGCTTTGGATCGATGATCTCGAGCCATTTCCTGATCTCCCGCAGCCGGGAACGGTTGACCTCGTGACGAGGATCGTAAATCGCGTACCAGTAACCGGTTCGGTTAATCACTTTCTGCGATGGTTGCCTCATGATCGGCGCAAAACCGACCATGACATTGGGGGCCGGGGTGACTCTTAGGGGCGCGTCCATGAGCATGAAATAGGCCAGCGTCTGGACCAGCACTTCGGGGTGCCGGGCGGCAACTCCTTCTGCGATTCGGTTGATAAACATGATGTTCGAGTCGGAACGACTCTCGACAGATCCACGAAGGTCGAAAACGCTGATCCTCTTGCCCCCTTCCATCTCCTCGCATGGCCCGCACTCGCACCACTCAATGACATCGCTCAGCCACACGTCGACCATGTCTATTTCAGGGTTCTGATCCAGGAATGAATTGATATTTTGGGCTGCGACTTCCGCAACCTCCTCATTCGAGACGCAGAGCTGCCGGCTGTCCCGCTTCCCATCCAGCAAGCTGAAGTACTCCGGGTGGTCGCTGAAGTATCGGGCGGGCGGGACCCACTTGTGGAAGGTGTGGCCGCCATAGTTGATCAACAGTCCCCGTTTCTCAATTTCGGGCACCAGCTCGGTGCGGCTGTTGAGATCCTCCCAAAGTCGGGAACTGTTGGCGCAGGCGTGAATCCAGTTGAGACGGTTCTTGGCGGCCCAATCGACGTTGCGAAGATTCCGGTCCGCGATAAAGGGATAGAGGTTGACGCTCCGGTGACTGAAATCCGGGCTCTGGATATCCCGGGTATCCCCCGCCAATACAATGGAATCCCGTTTCGGGACGACGTCTTCACCGGGCTTGATCCAGCCGCAATCCAGATACCTCTCCAGGAAATAGTAGACTGCGTAGAGCGTGCCTCGCGGAGTGTTCCCGCCCAGATGAAGTGTTCCTTCGTCGACCCGAACCAGAAAAGAGTCCTCAGGCCGGCCCCGGAGAGAGTCGTGGACTCTCCCCTCGTCATCGAGGCCAACTCGAATGGACGGGCCCCGTTCCGGACCGGTCGTGATGGGCATTTCCAGGGACGAGATCCGGGACAGGTAGCGCTGGAGCTCCTCGGCGGCGAACCGTGCGGGCGCTTCGGCAGCGGGTGAAACGACGATCTTCAACTCCGATACGCCGCCTTGCGCTAAGATCAAGTCAGGCGCCGACGATGGACCCGTGGCGATCCTGCAGGTGGTTGTGACAAGAACCAACAGAGTCAACGCGGCGTAGTACTTCATGGAATTGACCTGTCCCCCGATCGAAACGGCTAGCCGTGAAAGAGTGGCTATCGAATTGAACTATTGAATTCATAGTGGTGAAACATCGTCTCCTGGTCAAGCGGCGGCACTGGCTGCCCGTTCCAATCTTGCTTGCGCATTTGGCCGTCGTCGTCACGGCCTCAGGTCAATCTTCTGGGCAAGAGGTCGAAAGGATCATCGAGCTGATCGATAGCGGCCGGCATCAACTGGCCGTTGCGGCGGCTCAGGAGGTCCTTGACCGGGACCCTCGCCTGGCCATGGCTCATGCCCTGCAGGGATACGCTTTGGAATCGCTTGGCCGGATTGCGCCGGCGGAAAGCGCCTACGGGCGCGCCATCGAGTCGGACGAATCCATCCTGCTGCCGCGCCTTCGGCTGGGGATTCTCCGTGGCAAACAGCGCAAGTTCGCGCCGTGCATCGCTCTTCTGGAACCCGTCCTGCAGCGGATCAAGGAGGATCCGGAGGCCCTCTTCTACCTGAGTAGATCCTACCTGGAGACTGGACGCGGCGAAGACGGCCTTCAAATCGCGGGTGAGATCCAGTCGAACCATCCGGGAAATGGCCGGGCCCTTCTCTCTCTCGCCAGTCTGTTGATGTCAAAGGGATATTGGGAAAGGGCGGAACATTTGCTGAGGCTGCCGGAGGTGATCCAAGCCGATTCCTATTCGGCGAGTCACGGGCTTGGGGTGACTCTCTTTCAACTCGGCCGTTCGGAAGAGGCGGTTCGGGCGCTTGACCGGGCGTCGGCCCTCAATCCAAATTCCGTAAAAACTCGAATGGCACTGGGCATTGCACTTCTGAAGATGGGCGAGCGGCCAAGAGCCGAGGAGATTTTAAGGTCGGTCCTGGCCCTCAACCCAATTCATGCTCAAGGCTCTTTTCTTTTGGGTCAGCTTTTGCTTGAGCAGGGACGTCATGAGGAGAGCCTTCAATTCCTCCGCAAGGCAGCGGAGTTGGCTCCCAACAATCCTGAATATTCGTTCGAGCTGGTCGAGGCCTATCACCTCAAGGGGGACGCCCGAGCCGCCGTTGACCACGCCCGGCGATTGGTCAGGCGTTTCCCTGATCATCCCGGCTCCTACTTGAATCTGGGGACAGGGCTCAAGTTGGACGGAAGATTCGATGAGGCCAAGCCCCTGTTCGAACGATCTCTTGAATTGGCTACCGATGCGGAATCGGCCGCCAATCGGGACTTGTGGGCTCAGGCTGCATTTCATTTGGCGTCGATTCTGCGAAAAGAAGGAGCGTTTCGTAAATCGATCGAGCTTTTGAGCCAGGTTGTCAAGGAACGGCCTGAACCGGCGGCTCTCCTCGAACTCAGCCATGGTCACATTCAGAATGGCGATCCGGAAAAAGCTCTTCCGTTGATGGAACAGGCCATGAGTCTCGACCGCGGCAACCCGGAACCGAGATTCGTACACGCTACGGCCCTGTTGAAGCTCGGTCGAATCGAAGAGGCACGCAATGGATTCGAAATTTTCGAGCGTCTGCAAAGCGCGCGAAGGGAAAAGAAAAATCCTGTGGTCAGGAAATGACTCCGTCGTTCCAACCAAGAGCCCGACCCCGATGATTCGTTTCGTCCTTCCGTTCTTTTCGTTGTTGCTGGCGCCACTTCACAGTCAGTCCCAGCCGCCTCGCATGTCCGCCGCCTATTTTGAAGTCCGAACCATCTCGGCCGGGATCACCTTCCGGCATTTCAGCGGGGCTTCGCCGCAGAAGTACCTGGTCGAGACCATGGGTTCCGGGGTCGCCCTGATCGACTATGACCAGGACGGATGGCTTGACATCTACTTGGTCAATGGGGCGGGGAAACCCGGCGGCGAAGGGACTCGGACAACGAGGCACGCCCTTTACCGCAATCTTGGTAATGGACGATTCTCGGATGTCACGAGAGAAAGCGGCGTGGGAGGGTATGGCAGGTACGGAACGGGCGTAGCGGTGGGTGACATCGACAACGACGGTTGGCCCGATCTCTTTGTCGCTCACTATGGTCCCAACGTCTTGTATCGCAATCTCGGCAACGGGACCTTTTCCGACGTTTCCCGGCGGGCGGGAGTCGACGATCCGTTCTGGGGCCAGAGTGCGGGGTTCTTCGATCTTGACAATGACGGTTATTTGGATCTCTACGTCACCAACTACCTGGATCTCAAATATGAGACCCATCCGGTGTGTGGAACCGATGCACCGGCCCGGCGCAGCTATTGCGACCCCGACGCTTTCGCGGGAGTGGCCGACCGGCTCTATCGGAACCGGGGGGATGGGACTTTTGCCGATATCAGCGAGCGGAGCGGAATCGCGAATCCTGAAGGAAAAGGGTTGGGCGTGGTGATGGCGGATATCGATGCGGACGGCTGGATGGATATCTATGTGGCAAACGACAAGACGCGGAATTTCCTCTTCAAGAACAATGGGGACCTGACCTACACGGATATCAGCTATTTTTCCTTGACCGGCTACAACTCCGCGGGCGAGGCCGAAGCCGGGATGGGCACGGATTTCGGCGACTTCGACGGCGACGGGCTTCTCGATATCGTCGTCACGAATTACGACATGGAGACCAATGGCCTCTATCGGAACCTGGGGCAAGAGATCTTCAGTGACGATCGTTGGGTCCAAGGTGTCGCCAAAGCCAGCATCCGGCTGCTCGGATTCGGAACCGGTTTCTTTGACTACGACAACGATGGAGACTTGGACCTGTTCGTCGCCAACGGCCATGTACTGGACGACATTTCCAGCTATCGGAACAACATCTCCTATTCCCAACCCAACCAGCTACTGGAAAACCGGGGCGGACGCTTTTACGATGTTTCAAAGGATGCAGGTCCGGCCCTGCGGAGCAGCAGAGTCAGCCGTGGTACGGCATTCGGCGATTTCGACAACGACGGAGACGTCGACCTGGTCGTGACCAACATCGATGACTCTCCGGAGCTTCTGGTGAATCAGAGCACGCCCCATGGGAATTGGATTTCGCTCCACTTGGTGGGGCGGTCCAGCAACCGGAATGGGGTCGGGTCCAGAGTTCGAGTCGTGGCCGGTGAGCAAACCCGGTTCGACCAGATGACGGGAGGCGGATCGTATCTTTCGGCCCATGACATGCGGATGCATTTCGGCCTGGATGGGAACCAGGTTGCCGACCTGATTGAGATTTCGTGGCCCAGCGGTGTGGTGGACCGGCTGGAGAAGATCCAAGCCAATCAGGTCGTCGTGGTTGAAGAGGGATCTTCAAGTCAGAAGCTCCCCCACCGGCCCGGCCCGGCGGACACCCGGTAGAAAACGGAAAGGAGCGGCGGTTTCCTAACCGCCGAACTCCAGTATGACAAACTGGCGACAAAAAACCGGGCGATTGGAAATCGCCCTTCCTCATGGGGAGCGGCGGTTTCCTAACCGCCGAATTCCGGTGTGACAAACATGGCGACGAAGACTGGGCGATTGGAAATCGCCCTTCCTTACAAAGGGAATTGCCGAGTAGGGGTTATTGGACCACGATGAGCATGAATCAACCGGCGAAGTCGTCTCTTCTGACGATCGGCATCTTTAGCGTCATCTTTGGTGTTTCATCGCTTTTTCCATGGGCTCAACAGTCTGAGGAGCCTGTGGACTATTACAAGAAATGGATCGAGCAGGACGTCAAGTACATCATTACCGACGAGGAGAAGAAATCCTTCCAGAAACTGCGCACGGATGACGAACGTGAAAGTTTCATTGAGCAGTTCTGGAGGCGTCGTGATCCGGACCTCAGAACGGCCATCAACGAGTACCGGGAAGAGCATTTTCGGCGATTCGCTTATGCAAACGAGAATTTCAAATCAGGAGTTGCGGGCTGGCTGACGGACCGGGGAAGAATCTACATCATGCACGGGCCTCCCACCAGCAAGAAGACCCACCAAGGAGGCCACTATCGAAGAGAGCCCTGGGAAGGAGGCGGTTTTACCGCGGCTTTTCCATTTGAGGTCTGGCGCTACGACTACATCGAGGGAATCGGCGGTGAGGTCGAGATCGAGTTTGTGGATCCGACCATGACGGGAGAATTTCGGCTGGCGCGAAATCCGGACGAAAAGGACGCCCTCATGCATGTGGGCGGCGTCGGCGGGATGACACTGGCTGAGCTCGCCGGAACCATGGATCGAGGCGATCGGATACGTAACCAGATTGTCGCGGATCCGATACAGCCCATGTACGGCACTCTCCGGATGCAGGATCTGCCGTTTCAGAGAATGCAACGGATCTTTCAGTTGAGCCGGCCTGCCGAAATCAAGTTCAAAGACCTTCAGCGGGTCGTGACTTCACAAGTTTACTTTGATCACATTCCGGTCGAGTCGGCCATTCACCACATCCGGTTGACCGAGAAGGAGATGCTGGTTCCGATTACGGTGAGGATCCAGGATCGCTATCTGCAATTCAAGGAACACTCAGGCGCTCACAAGGCAACGATCGATATTTATGGTGCCGTGACTTCCCTGCAGGGACGGATTGTCTACGAATTCGACGACACCGTCTCGACCTATCTGCCGAACCTCGACGATCTGGCCCGGCAACATTCGATGTATCAAAAGAAGATCAGTCTGGGGCCAGGCCTGTACAAGGTGGAACTGGTCGTACGAGACGCCAACAACGAGCAGATGGGCATGGCGAGGCAACGCGTCTCCCTCGGCCGGCCGAACTCACAACGGCTCCTCACCAGCGCAGTCTTTCTGGCTCGACGCGTCGAATCCGCGGCAGATCCCGAGCTCGTTGCGGAACCGTTTGTGATGGGACACTTCAAGGTCGTCCCTCGAGTCGATCGGCGTTACCGTTCCGGTGAGCCACTCATTGTCTATTTCGAGGTGTACAACTTCGGGGTGGACGGGTCGACCGGCGAACCGGATCTGAAAATCGACTACCAGGTCCGGCGCCGCGCCGGCAAGTCGCAAGCCATGACCGGGCGTGTGAAGGGCTCGACATTCCGCCTTCGAGACCGGGTCATTGTTGCCAACGCGCTGCAACTGGAAGACCTGGGACCCGGCGAGTACCGGCTCGAAATCACCATTTCCGACGCGGTCCTGGACCGCTCGGCAGCCTGTTCGACGACATTCGAACTCTCCAGCCTGGAGACCGACCTCGCCCGGACGCCCTGAACCGGTTCCGGCGCCGGATTGTCGGGAGCGCGGGAATGGGACCGCTGCGTCGCGATTTCCTCTTGACCCGAGCGGTCATCCTGGTCGATACTTTTTCCAACCATGTTTTGGAGTGCGAACTCCAACACCGAGTCATCCTCTACGAGGTGGAAACTACAGGCGTGTTGCCCATGGGGATCCACCCCCTGCCTAAGGAGTCTTTTCACAATGGCAAGTAGAACTGTATGGACCATGAGGTCAGACCCACCCGGCCTTCGGATCGTTTTGGGGCTTTTGTTGCTGATGGCCGTGACGGTATCCGTGCAGGCGCAACAGACCGCGACGATTCTGGGCAGGGTCCAGGACGAAACCGGGGGCGTGATTCCCGGCGTGGAAGTCGTCGCCGTCAACGAGGGAACCGGCTTCCAACGGTCGTCCCTTTCCAACGATGAGGGACTTTACAGGATCACCCTCCTGCCCTTGGGAGACTACCGGGTGGAAGCCGAATTGAGCGGGTTCAAGAAACTCGTGATGGGAGGAATTCATCTTACGGTCGAGGAGAACTCGCGGGTCGATCTGGTCTTGAGGATCGGCGAAGTCGCGGAGGAGGTCACCGTAGCCTCGACGGCCATACAGGTGGAGACCAGAAGCGCGTCCATCAGTCGACTCATGGACGAGAAGAGAGTCGACGAACTGCCACTGAGGGGTCGAGACCCCTTGGCATTGATCACCTTGATTCCGGGCGCAGCACTCATTCGGATGCCGGAACAGGGCACGCGGGACATCACGGTGAACATCAGTGGCGGAAACGGGCAGATGAACTCTTTCCAACTCGATGGAGCTCAATTCAACAATGTCCAACGAGCCAGAGGGCTGCCCATGCCGCCGCCGGACATGGTCAAGGAGTTTCGAGCGGAAACCAACAGTTACGATGCCTCGAAAGGCCGCGGTTCGGTGGCCAGTTTCAGCGTTGTTACCAAGTCGGGAACCAACCAATTTCATGGGAGCGCTTTCGAGTTCCATCGCAATGGCGGATTGAACGCCCGTTCCTTCTTTGCTCCTTCGTCTCCCTTCCTGGTGTACAACCAGTTTGGCGGAACCGTGGGTGGACCGGTCATTAAGGACAAGACCCACTTCTTCTTTGGCTACCAGGGAACCCGCATCCGCCAGTCGCGGGTGATGTCAGGCGCCATTCCTCCCAGCGCCCTCGAGCGGCAGGGAGATTTCTCCGCTTCCTCCAATCCTCCCATCGATCCAGTGACGGGCGAACGATTCCCGGGGGACGTCATTCCTTCAAGTAGGCTGGACCCGGCCGCACTGAATGTGATTTCGGAACTTCCGAATGCCAACGCTCCGGGTGGCGGGTTCGCGTTGAATACGAGCGCGGGATCCAACGGCGATCAGTATCTGATACGTGTGGATCATCAGTTCACCGAGAATAATCGACTGACGGGACGGTTCTGGAGAGACAAATCGGACTTCTTCCGCAACGACGGGAATATTCCCTGGACCACCAAGACGACGCCCTATTCCGTTCACAACGCCACGTTGCAAAACACCCACACATTCAGTCCCCGGGTGATCAATGAGGCTCAGATTTCATACGGGCGCCGGGACGAGTCCCAACTTCACTCGAATGAGCGGGGGCCGGCTGACTACGGAATCCAGGGCGTCAACACTGAAATTCCGTTCCCTCCCAACATTAATGTCGTGGGTCGTTTCAGTCTCTCCTCGAGTTTTCTCGGGAACCACGTGAGACTCGACAACACGTGGCAGGCGCAGGATACGGTCCATGTCACTGAGGGAGATCACACCGTTCGGTTCGGGTTCTCCTTTGAGAAGCTTCACATGGTGGGTCGTCCCAATTTCGACCAGGGACTGTTCACCTTCAATGGGGAGCTCACCGGCAATACGTTGGGCGACTTCATGCTCGGCCACGTCAGCAACCTCCTCTTGCTCCTGGAGCGGGAAGATCACCGTTCCTGGTTCCTGAACTTCTTCGTTCAGGACGACTACCAGGTTTCGAGCAACGTCACTCTCAATCTGGGATTGAGATATCAGTACGACGATCCCGTTCGGGAACAGGACGATAGAATTGCGACCTGGATACCGGGATACCAGTCCACGCTTTTCCCCACAGCCCCCGAGGGGATGGCGTATGGAAACGATCCGGGTATTTCGGGAGCGACCTATTTGGCCGACAAGAACAACTTCGCCCCCCGCTTGGGCTTGGCCTGGGACGTGTTCGGAACCGGAAAGACGAGCGTCCGTGCCGGGTGGGGTGTCTTTTACCAGTTCAGCACCAATGGCTACTCTCAGTTTTCGGCGCTGAACCAGCCGTTTCTTCCCATCTTCTCGCTGACATCGGACCTCTTGAGCGAGTTTTCCAATCCCTTTCGAGAGAATCCCTTGCCCAGTGCTTGCCCGGGAACAATATCGACATTTTGTCCGGAAACCGGAGTCGTGATCTTTTCTAAACCGATCTCGGCTTGGGCGATCGAACCGGAAATCCGAAACCCTTACATTCAGCATTACAGTCTTGCCGTGCAGCAGCAATTGCCGGGAGACTATCTTCTTGAGGTTGCGTTTGTAGGAAATACGGTGCGTAAACTGGCCGACACCGTGGAAAGGAATCCCGCAAGTTGTCCATCCCGCAACCCTGAGGAATGCACGTTGGGGAACCGCCAGCAGCGCCGCCGTTACAACCCGGCCGGCATAGGCACCATTCGGCGCTTCGAAGACGGTGCGTCTTCCAACTACAACGCACTGCAGATGGTGTTGAGCAAACGGTTTACCAACAACTACCTGCTCAATGTGAACTACACTTGGAGCAAATGGATCGATACAACCCGTACGGGGTACCAAAATCGTGGCGTCCATCAGGATTCGGACAACCCCGGACTGGACCGGGGACCGGCGTTGTTTGACCGGCGCCAGATCTTCTCCGCTTCGTGGGTCTGGAGTCCGGGCTGGCTCGCCCGGCATGATTCGGTCATCATCAGGAATACGCTGGGCGGCTGGCAGTTTACGGGCTTGGTCAGCATGCAGAGTGGAAGTCCTTTCACGGTGGTGACAGGTCTGGACAACTCCCGGACGGCGCTCGGCCAGGACCGGCCCAATCAGTTTGGAAATGCGAAACTGGATACCGGACGCGACCGGGGGCAGCTCATACGGAGGTATTTCAATCCGGACGCGTTCGAACCCAATCCCGTATTGACGTTTGGAACCTTGGGGCGAAACACTCTCGTGGGACCCGGATTTGCCAATGTTGATTTCGGATTGATGAAGAACTTTACGGTGACCGAAACCAGCAGCCTGCAGTTGCGAGGAGAGTTCTTTAACTTGTTGAATCGTCCGAATTTCGCCAATCCGGTCAGTAATCTGGCTTCGGGCACCGTGGGAACCATCCGGGGCGCCGGAACAGGACGGCAGATTCAGTTTGCTCTGAAGTTCAGGTTCTGACCGACGGGCTACCGGATTTACATTTGTAGGACGCCGTTGGGATGTGACTGCGGTATCGGGAACCGCCTGCTAAAGCAAGACCGGGATTGGCGTGAAGCATCACCTTTGGCAGGCGGTTTCGATCGATTCGACTCTTTTTCTCTGCGAGAGAAGCTCTCCGGTCCGGTAAGTCCTTGTCGACACCTCGTAGCCGGCCTGATGCTCTGACGCGGCGGCGGCGTTCCGCCATCCGTCGACTGTCATGGAACCTCCTGTTGATTCTGCTCGCTCCCAGCAATGGCCGCGCCCAGGCCTCCGGTAACGGGCAGCCGGCGGTTTTCCGGGACACGGCCGCCCGACATGGTCTTCACGCCCAGATTCGCGCCGGCGATCCCGACCACAAGCAATACCTGGTGGAGGGCATGACCGGAGGGGTCTGCCTGTTTGACTACAACAACGATGGCTGGCTCGATGTCTATGTCGTCAATGGTTCCACCGTTCCCGGTCAATCTCAAAAAACAGACCCCGCGCGTCTCCGGAATTACCTCTTCAAGAATCTGCGGAATGGTCATTTCAAGGATGTGACGGCGAAGACCGGGGTCGGTGATCCGGGTTGGGGGATGGGGTGTGCGGCTGCCGACTTCGACAACGACGGGGATCAGGACCTCTACGTGACCAATCTGGGTCCCAACGTCTTCTACGAAAACCTCGGCAACGAGACTTTCGCGGACATCAGCGAAAAATCCGGGACGGCTCACCGCGGCTGGAGCACGGGTTGTTCCTGGGGCGACTATGATCGCGACGGCCTGCTCGATCTCTACGTTGCGGCCTACGTGAAGCTTGACCTGAGCCTGCCGCCTCCGAACCCGGATGAGAATCGTTTCTGCTCATACATGGGCCTGAAAGTCATGTGCGGGCCACAGGGGCTGCCGGGCGACGAAGACGTTCTCTTCCAGAATCTGGGCGACGGTTCATTCGCCGAGGCCACACGGTCCAGCCGGATCGAGGACCCGGGCTACTACGGCCTGGGAGTCGTCTCTCTCGATTATGACGACGACGGGGATTTGGACATTTACGTTGCCAATGATTCGAACCCGAATTTCCTCTTTCAAAATCAAGGGGACGGAACCTTCTCGGAAGTGGGATTGCTAACCGGTGTGGCTCTGAGCGGAGACGGGTTGGAGCAAGCCGGGATGGGCGTGGCCTTTGGGGATTACGACGGCGATGACCATCTCGACCTCTTCGTGACCAACTTCGCGCAAGACACCAACACGCTCTATAAGAATCTGGGAAATGGATTCTTCATCGACGTCACTGCCCGCGCCAAACTCACCGACAGTTTTTCCTACATGGGCTGGGGCAGCGCATTCCTGGATTACGATGGCGACGGGTGGAGAGATCTCTCGGTCGTTAACGGTCATCTCTATCCCGAAGTCGAGCGAGAGACGGACCTGACCTATCCGCAGGAAGACCTTTTCTACCGGAACCTGGGAGACGGCACTTTTTCCAACGAGTCTCATATTCTGGCCCAACCAAAACGGGTCGGCCGCGGGTCGGCGGTCGGCGACCTGAATAACGATGGCGCACTGGACATCGTCGTCTCAAATCTGGATGGGCGTCCCAATCTGCTCTACAATCAGGCAAACGGCGATCGACACTGGCTCCTGCTGCAACTGGTCGGATCCCGGAGCAATCGCGATGCCATCGGCGCCCGGGCCTGGTTGAAGTCAGATCACCACCGAAACCAAGTTCAAGAGGTCGCCAGCGGAGACAGTTACCTCTCCGGCAGCGATCGTCGCCTGTATTTCGGTCTGGGCCAAAAGGACAGAATCGATGCACTCTTCATCCGGTGGCCAACCGGAGTTGTCCAGACACTGCGAAATCTGAAAGCAGATCAAATATTGACCGTCGAGGAACCGAATTAGATCGCTGGAATCTCAGCAACCGATGTCCCCTAATGTCCCATCGACTCAGGAGCTTCCCCACCGGCTCGGGCCGGCGGACGCCCGGCAGAAAAAGGAAAGGAGCGGCGGTTTCCTAACCGCCGAACTGGAGCGGCGATTTCCAATCGCCGAACTCCTGACTGACAAATTGGCGACAAAGATTGGGCGATTGGAAATCGCCCCTCCTTTTTCTTGGAAGCAGAAAAGGCAGGTCCACCATGCATAGCTGGAAAAGACGATTCATCGCTTGCAACCCATTCAAGACGTTGCTGACTTCGGGGTTGTTACTGGTTCTGATTCATCCCGTCCACAGTCAGTCGCCGCGAATTCTGATCGTTCAACAAAACGAAGGAGTACGGGACTTCAGCGCCTATATCGCAGAGATCCTGCTTGCTGAAGGTCTCGTCGAACACGACCTCAAGCGTCTGGCTGAGTTGGCGCCCGGCGATCTTGGAAAATATCGTGTCGCGATCCTCCCTTCGGGATCCTACACGGACGACCAACTGGATCGGATCGAATCCTACGTGAAGTCCGGAGGCCACCTCGTTTCGTTTCTACCCCAGCCGAACCTCGGCAAAAGACTGGGCCTCGAAGCCGGACCGGAGTTGGATGCCGACCACGCATATTTCCAATTTGAATCAAGCCGGTCCGAGGCACTTGGATTGGTTTCCGAGAGCCTTCAGATCCACGGCTCCAGTCGCCTTTACACTGCTCCCGGAATCCGCCCGTTGGCTTGGTTCGGGCAAGAACGGCCGTCCCAGGATGTTGCGATTCTCGAAGGCGATCTCGGCCAAGGACGGTTCGTCGTCTTCGCCTACGATCTTCCCTGGAGCATCGCCCTGACCCGCCAAGGCAATCCGGCGTGGGCCGACCAGGAAAATGATGCGGTCGGGGGGCTCCGGCCCAACGACATGTTTTTGAGCGGTAAAGACCATTGGATCGATTCGGCCAAGGTGATGATCCCCCAGGCAGACCAGCAAATGCATTTCTTGACCGGAATTCTCCGGAGTTTGACGGAGCCGCAAACGTTGCCGAGGCTCTGGTACTTTCCGGCCGGCGCCGATGCTGTCTTCATCCTGACGAGTGACCACGAATTTGGAACTGCAAGTGACATGGAAGCAGTTCGAAAAGACATTGTGGCACTCGGTGTCCCGTTGACCATCTACTTGACCCGTCCCTTCGGTGAAGGTGGAGCCCCGTCAGTCCACCTCTTCCATCAATCGTGGGAACCGAATCAGATCTCATTTGGGGTTCATTTCGAGGGCGGCTCCGACGTTCTGTTTCCGAACCAGGCGCAAATGCGGTCGATATTGCAGAGAGACGTCCGGGAGTTCCGAGAGGTCTACGGACTTCCCGTTCATACCACCCGGATGCACAACTTGCGCTGGATGGGTTGGGTCACGCAGGCTCGCCTATTGGCCGAAGTTGGTGTCGGAATGGACTTCACCTACGTCAATTTCATTCCCGTTTACGACGGGTACATGACCGGAAGTGGCTTGCCGATGCGTTTTGTGAACCGGTTCGGCAAGATTGCCGATATTTATCAGCAGCTTACGCAGTACGAGGACGATGTCATCATTTCTCAAATGTTCTATTCCTCCAACTGGAGCACCGAGGAAGCCCTGACCAGATTCCGCGAGCTGCTCAACAACAGCATCGCTCGCTTTCATACCGCGGTTGCGATCAACTTTCATCCGCCGTTCTACCTGTTCCCAATCCCCGATTCCGTCAATTCCAACAAGGCCTGGACGCTTGGCTGCATCGAGATCGCCAAAGAATTGGGAGTTCCCATTGTGAGTGGCGACCAGTGGCATGATTTCGTGCGGGCCCGCAGTCAAGTCAGAATCCGCGGGTTCCGCGAGAATGAAAGCGGCTATGAATTTTTCCTTGACGCCCCCCGGAAGGTCCAGGGACTGAGTCTGATGATCCCTTCGAAAAAGAAAGGGCAGACTGTGCAGATCGATGGCCGGGCGGTCACTGCGGTCGCCAAGACCGTCCGGGAGCGAGACTACTTGTTCGTCACCGAGGACTTCGCGGGAACGAATCTTGTTCGAATCGGCGCCCAGTGACAGGTGGCGAGGGATACGAGGCGAATAGGAGAACACGGCGTCGACAGTCTGCTTCTGTGGCCGATGGAATCATGAGCAACCGGAACATCACAATGGACACTAATCGTGAAGATCCTGAAACCGGCATCTTTGTTGGATCCCGGTCTGGACAGTGGAAGCGAGTGGTATACCTTACGTTGTTGGGTTTCGTTGCCATCCTGTTGGGCAAAACTCTGGATGCAAGGGAGCAAACGGCTTCGCCGGAAGATGATGCGATTTTCTTTACCACTCAAATTCGTCCGATCCTCAAGACCCATTGTCTGGGATGCCATGGTGGCGGTTCGGAAAAATCCTCCGGACTTGATCTCTCCACGCGAGACCGCCTGCTGAGGGGAGGTGACCGGGGACCCGACGTCGTTCCCGGGAATTCAAACGCGAGCCTCCTATACAAATTGGTGTCTCACGGTGAGAAACCTCACATGCCCTTGGGGGGTGAGAAGCTCAGTAAGGAGGCCGTCGCAAATATTGCCAAATGGATTGATTCCGGGGTTTTCTACGATAAACCGCTGGTTGCTGAGGCTCTCCCCGAAAAGCCGGTGCGAAGCGATCACTGGTCCTTTCAGCCTCCGGTCCGGCCGCCGGTTCCTCGGGTCGACAGGCAGGACTGGGTTCTCAATCCCATAGACGCATTCATAGCGGTTGGTCACGAGAAGCTCGGGCTGAAGCCGTTGCCCCCCGCAGACAAACGCGTATTGGTGCGGCGTATCTACATGGACCTGATTGGTCTTCTCCCGACTCGAGAGGAGGTTGAATCCTTTTTGGCCGATTCATCGGCAGACGCCTATGAGACGGTTGTTGATCGGCTCCTGGCCAGTCCTCATTACGGAGAACGTTGGGGTCGTCATTGGATGGATGTCTGGCGTTACAGCGATTGGTACGGTTGGCGTAAAACCAACGATGTCCGATACAGCAGGAGACACATCTGGCGATGGCGCGACTGGATCATCGAATCACTCAACGACGACAAGAGCTACGATCGGATGATCGTCGAGATGTTGGCAGGAGATGAAATCGCGCCCACGGATTCCGAAACAGTGCGCGCCACGGGATTCCTGGCACGAAACTGGAGGCGCAATCGACACGTCTGGCTTCAGGACACCGTGGACCATACGGCTGCGGCCTTTTTGGGAGTCACCCTCAATTGCGCTCGCTGCCATGACCATAAATACGATCCGATTTCACAGGAAGATTATTACCGCTTCTGGGCGTTTTTCGA
This sequence comes from Acidobacteriota bacterium, assembly GCA_028874215.1. NCBI lineage: Bacteria > Pseudomonadati > Acidobacteriota > Acidobacteriota bacterium. Next base: position 4,879 of record JAPPLF010000107.1, on the reverse strand, counting down.
GCCCCACGGCGTGCGGACCGACAGGGTATCGGGTGAGCCGGACCTTGGAAGGGACGGTCTTCCACGGGCGTTCGAGTCTGATCCTGGCGCCCCGACCTACCTTTTGATTCGGGGTGATGAGACAAATCCGGATAAGGCAAACGTCCTTTCACCCGATATACCCGAGGTTTTCGGGGATTTGAAGTTCGACATCCAGCCGGTCCACTTGCCGCTGGATGCCTATTACCCTGATATCCGGGATTACGTGCATAGGGATTTGATTGCTCAAGCGAAAACAAAGATCGAGAAGGCGGAGAGAGACCTTCTGAAGGCCGGCCAGGAGCTGGGCGCCGCAAGCGCACGGGCCCGTATGAGTCTTCTCGAAGACGGCAGGACTTCCTTCACGACTCCTTCTGGTGCAGATGAGAGTGAATCGGGCGAGGCCTCGGCAGAAGAAGGAGAGGATGATACGGCCGCCCTCACAGTGCCCCAAGCGCAAGCTGCTTTGGAATTGGCCGAGAAAATGCTGGCCCATGCACGTGCATACCTGACGGCCATGGAAGCCCGTATTGCGGCCGACAGGGCAAAATTCAGGAATGCTCCCGACCAAAGGGCTGAAGCACTGGCCCTGGCCGCCATGGAGGCGGAACAAGAGGCGAATCTGGCCGCGGCGGAAGAGAACTTGCTGCAAGCTCGCCAACAATTGGCGGAGGCCAGAAGCAGCAAGGAGTCTGGGAGTCAAGACGCAAGGAAGGATGCAAAGAAAAAAGTGCAGGAGGTGCGGAAGCAACTGCAGGCCGCTCTCGATGCCTTGAAGGACAGATCAGATTACAGCCCGATCGGGGAGGTTTACCCGAAGACGAGCACGGGTCGGAGGTTGGCGCTGGCCAGATGGATTGCAAGTCGGGAAAACCCGCTGACGGCCCGCGTGGCCGTCAACCATATCTGGCTTCGCCACTTCGGTAGTGCACTGGTGCCCAGTGTCACCGACTTTGGTGCTAATGGTGAGCCGCCGAGTCACCCTGAGTTGCTGGACTGGCTGGCCGTGGAGCTCATGGAAAGCGGTTGGAGCATGAAGTCCATGCACCGGTTGATCCTCACCAGCAACACTTACCGCATGCAGTCATGGACCGACGAGGAGAATCACTTGAGTCGCGCTGCTGATTCCGAAAATCGCTACCTGTGGCGCATGAATCCCCGCCGCATGGAAGCTGAGGTCGTTCGTGACAGCATACTCCTCGTCGCCGGCCATCTGGACACTAAAATGGGGGGACCGGAGATTGATATCGGCGAAAGAAATACCTCCCGGCGCCGTAGCATCTACTTTCAGCATGCACCGGATGCGCAGCTTGAGTTTCTCAAGTTGTTCGACGCCGCTGATCCGGGCGATTGCTATCGTCGTAAGGAAAGTATAACCCCCCACCAGTCACTGGCTATGGCCAACAGCCAGGTGAGCTTTGATCAGGCGCGGCTTCTGGCCCGTCGTCTCACCTCGGCCGGCGATGGAAATCCATTGTCTGCGGAGCATTTCGTCAAGGCTGGCTTCGAAACGGTCTTGGGGCGGCCCCCGTCCGCACTGGAACTGGCCAAAACGGAGGACTTTTTGCAGCGACAGGCTGAATTGTTGCGCCGACCGGAAGAGCTGACTCCCTTGTGGGCCGAGGCTGCCGATGAGCCCAAAGCGATTCTTCCGGCGCCAGAGCCTCATTTGAGAGCCCGGGAGAATCTGATTCACGTTTTATTCAATCACAACGAGTTCATTACCATTCGATGAGAGCCCCATGTATATGAAAGCAAGAAATCCGCACAGCTACGATGGCTGTTGCAACATCAGGCGAAGGAACTTTCTGGCGGACTGTGGCATGGGTTTCACGGGTCTCGTCCTGGGGGCTATGCTCGAGCGGGAGGGAATCGTGCGGGCCGAAGTCGGTGGACCATGGCAACGACCTGACGGTACGCCCCATTTTGCCCCCAAGGCGAAAAGCGTGATCTGGCTCTTCATGGTTGGCGGCACGAGCCATATGGAGAGTTTCGATCCGAAACCCGCTCTCAACAAATATGCGGGCAAGAGCATCGCTGAGACGCCCTACAAGGATACCCTGGACTCGCCCTACGTCGAGGAGGGCGTTCGAGCACCTGCAAGCCAACACAAGGTTCGACAGACGATTTTTCCGCTGCAAACCGGTTACAGAAAACGCGGTGAAAGTGGGATTGAGGTCAGCGATTGGTGGCCGCATCTTGGCGGGTGCATCGATGATATCGCTGTCGTCCGGTCTGTTTGGACAACCGACAACAATCACGGGGCTCAACTTCAGTTTCACACCGGCCGACATGTCCTCGAGGGGAGCTTGCCAACCGTGGGCTCCTGGGTTCACTACGGGCTCGGCTCGTTGAACGAAAACTTGCCTCAGTTTGTCGCCTTGGGAGAGCCTGTGGACACCTGTTGTGGAGGCATAGCCGTCCATGGCGCCGGGTATCTGGGGCCGGAACACAACGGGGTGCAACTCGCAGTCGATCCGGAGAATCCGCTGCCCTTTGCGTCTCCCGAGACCCAACTCTACAAGGAGGAGCAGGAAGCTGAGTTTCAATTGCTTGCGGAGCTCAACCGTCTGGCTGGGGTGGAGTACCCTGAGGACCGGGCGATGCGAGCGCGTATTCGGTCGTATGAGCTTGCCTTTCGAATGCAAACTGCCGTGCCGGAGGTCTTTCGCTTCCAGGAGGAAAGCAAAGCCACTCGCAGGCTCTACGGGCTGGATCAGGAGAACACCCGGCCGTTCGGTGAGATTTGCCTGACCGCTCGGCGCCTGGTGGAAAGAGGAGTGCGGTTTGTTCAGGTCTATCACGGAAGCAATGGAGGAGCTGGATCCTGGGATTCACACAAAAGTCTGAAGAGCAGCCACAGCAAGCGGTGCGCCGAGGTTGACCGACCTATGGCCGCGTTGCTGAAGGACCTCAAGCAGCGGGGAATGTTGGACGAGACCCTGGTGGTTTGGGCTACCGAGTTTGGAAGAACACCCGGGTCTCAGCCTGCGGAAGGAGGAGGAGAACCGGGGCGGGACCACCATCCCTACGGTTTCTCGGTCTGGTTGGCCGGAGGTGGAATCAACGGCGGCATAACGCACGGCGCCACTGACGAGTTGGGTTTCCACGCCGTAGAAAATCGCCACTATGTTACCGACATTCATGCCTCCGTACTGCATCAGTTGGGTCTTGATCCCCACAAGCTGGAGGTTCCAGGTCGGAAACGGCTGAAAATCGATTACGGAAACCCGATTCATTCCATCATGGCCTGACGATTTGACCTCGGAGACCTGCTGGACCAGTTGCTGGCTAATGCCCCTCCGGGGTGATTATGAGCTGGTCGACACCAATCTGCGAACCTGCTTCCAGCAGATCGATCGCTTCGAACACGACAAGATGAGGGCCTGCCTCCAACCTGAACTCACCCAACGACAGCCGCTGCACCACATGGGCGCCGGCGATGCTCGACCTGTCGGCTGCAGAGGGTTCTTCACCTGCAACTCGCCTGGAATCAAAAGCTGAGTCCTTCGTATGGGAGATCTCGATGTCTCCCTGCGGCGTCAGCCTGGAGACCGGGTAACTGATCTGAGCCTCCTTGCCATCGAGAGTAACCCGGAACCGGCCGTAGGAAGGACCTCGTGTCACCATGGCAGCGATCCGATACTCACCGGCGCGGTCAATTGGAAGCCGGAACGTTATTGCATCGCCCGGGCTGCCCGGTGTGAACAGTACTTGACCGCTGCCTGTCCACAGATTGAAGTCCTCCAATTCCTGGCGGGCCTGGAGACCTGCCGTGGCTGAATCCGGGATGATGTACTCCAGCTCTTCCGCTTCCATCACTTGCGTCTGCGCTCCCCTGGAGTTGGTGTAACCGTAGAGGCTTACGATGATCAGAACCATCACCGCCCACCACAGCGGCAGACTGCGGATTCCACGGTATCTGCTTTTTTCATCTGCCAGAATGCCAAAAGCGCTCTTGGTCCAGATCACGCCCTCCAACTCCTGCCGCGACTTCGGTTTAGTAAATAGAGAGACGACTACGAGCAGAATCACGGAAAGAACAAAAACCGTGAAGGTGTGGTGCATGAAATTGTCGTAGGGCTGCAGAAAGGCAAAACCAGGAAAGATCACAAAGGCCACCAGGGGCAGAAGGATGGTAAAGCCTGCGACCAGTGTGATCGTTGCAGCTGCAGATGTGGCTCCTGGCCACAGGATACCCGCCAGAAAGACCGCCGATATGGGCGGAGCGATATAGAAGAATATTTGTTGGATCAATCCAAAAACCGTGACACCTTTTGCCGAGGCGGCAACAGTCGCCACGAACACGCCAATCAGCATGGCTGCGGCCGCACTGATTCGTCCCACCATGTGCAGCTCCCGGTCATCCGCTGCGGGGCGCAGAATCGCCCGGTAAAGGTCCAGCGTGAATATCGTCGAGGAGGAATTGGTAATGGCGCTCAGTGTGGAGAGGATGGCGCTGGCGAGTCCCGCAAGAACAAGACCAACCAAGCCTGACGGAAGGAATTGTTGGACGAGAAAGGGCCACGACTGGTCCCCATCGCTGATCCGGTCCTGAAAGAGGTAGAAGGCTATGATGCCCGGAACTACGACGATCAGTGGAAGAACGGCCTTGCTGAACCCCGCCATCACGATCCCCATCCGAGCATCCCACTCGCTGCGGGCCCCCAGACAACGCTGGATCATGAATTGATTGGCGCAGTTGTACCAGACGCCCACCGAGAATATGCCCAGGACGATTCCGGTCCAGGGGATCATCTCGTGAGAGGGTGGATGGAATACGATGAATCTCTCAGGTAGCTCTGAAAGGGAATTATATCTAATGCTTGACACCCCCGCTTCATTCATGTAGACTCTTTCC
>JAPPLF010000106.1 GCA_028874215.1 Acidobacteriota bacterium | reverse complement strand
CATTGAATCATGTGGTGAGTGCCGTGGAGGCTGCCGCCGCCATTGCAGTATCAGCCACCTCAACTATCCCACAACTTGGCTTTATCCACGAGGACCCCGGCCAATCATTCGTGCTGGACATTGCCGATCTCTATCGAACCACGGTCACCATCCCCGCTGCTTTCCGCGCTGCGAAGCAGGCAGAATCTCCGCCCTATGGAAATATCGAACGTCTTGCCAGACGGGAGGCTGGTCGTGTCCTTGCCAGCGAAAAGGTCATACCCGACATGATTGAGCGGATCAAGGAGATGTTTGAAAACATAGACGATCAGGAGGATCCATAGTGCCCATGACTGTTGTGGTCACGCGCGATGTCGAATCGCGTTACCGTGGCTTTCTGGCCTCAGTGATGTTGGAGGTCTCGCCCGGTGTGTACGTTTCTCCCGACCTTTCCCACGGCGTACGCGAGCGTATCTGGACCGTAATAAGCACCTGGTACGATGTTTTGAACCGCGGTGCCGTGGTCATGCTGTGGCGTGATGGAACCGCATCCGGTGGTCTCGCCCTCCGTCATCTCGGTGATCCACCCAAGGAAATCCGTGATGCTGATGGTGTTTTGTTGGTGAAAAGGCTGTAAAGATAGTCAAAAGATTCCCCGTCCATTTTACGGGGTATAAGAAGTATACGTTTGTACAGGTTTCCCCGTGTGTACGGGGATAGACCCCCTTCCCAGGCTTTGGCTCGTATATCTGCATGGGTTTCCCCGTGTGTACGGGGATAGACCTTTTGGGCAGAGTAAATGCCCGTAACTTAGGTAGGTTTCCCCGTGTGTACGGGGATAGACCCCTTATTTTTGCAAAAGCCTTTTACGGATGGCAGGTTTCCCCGTGTGTACGGGGATAGACCTGGCAAATATGACTGCCGATGATATTGCCAATAGGTTTCCCCGTGTGTACGGGGATAGACCCTACAAAGCGTTGGTGGCAAATGGCTTGGCATAGGTTTCCCCGTGTGTACGGGGATAGACCTTTTGATGGATAGAATCCCAGAATATACCGAGAGGTTTCCCCGTGTGTACGGGGATAGACCCAACATTGGAATCTTGTAGGGCCATTGTTTCCTGGTTTCCCCGTGTGTACGGGGATAGACCCTTGGGAGTAGGCAATGCGGGCGAGTTCGACTTGGTTTCCCCGTGTGTACGGGGATAGACCCTTCCATCCCTTTGAGTTCTGACAAGTCTTTCGGGTTTCCCCGTGTGTACGGGGATAGACCTTATTATTCGTCTCTGACAAACAGTGAATATAAGGTTTCCCCGTGTGTACGGGGATAGACCCAAACGACTCCCTGTGTCATTGTCAATGTTGGTGGTTTCCCCGTGTGTACGGGGATAGACCCAAGAGATTGCAGATGAAAGACAGAGAATCAATGGTTTCCCCGTGTGTACGGGGATAGACCTCGCCAAGATGTTGGATATCTCTCCATCTACTGGGTTTCCCCGTGTGTACGGGGATAGACCACACCTGCTATTGGCATCTACTGCCTCGGACAGGGTTTCCCCGTGTGTACGGGGATAGACCTTGAAGTCGTGGTAACGCACGATGCAGATGGAGGGTTTCCCCGTGTGTACGGGGATAGACCTCCACTATGAAAACCTGCACCCGACGGGCTATAGGTTTCCCCGTGTGTACGGGGATAGACCCTTGAGGAATTGGGCATTGTCGTACCCCAGTGGGGTTTCCCCGTGTGTACGGGGATAGACCCCTTTGACGCGACAAACAGGCAAATAACAGGCAGGTTTCCCCGTGTGTACGGGGATAGACCGCAGGGGGGGGCACTTAAGAGGAAACGCTTTGCGGTTTCCCCGTGTGTACGGGGATAGACCTCAGGATGTCGCTCAATGATGCCATCTGGGAAAGGTTTCCCCGTGTGTACGGGGATAGACCCTCCCAATGCTCTGGCGACTTCAGATTGAGTGAGGTTTCCCCGTGTGTACGGGGATAGACCTCGAGCAGGTCATCCGGCGGAATGATGGGAATCGGTTTCCCCGTGTGTACGGGGATAGACCTTCACGGATAGCATCGCGGTGACTTTGGTGCCGGGTTTCCCCGTGTGTACGGGGATAGACCTTTTATTGTCTCAGGGATGGTGCCGTGCTGTGTGGTTTCCCCGTGTGTACGGGGATAGACCTTTTTATGCTTGACCATAGTACACGACAAAAAATAAAAGACCTGTGAAAAAAGCTAAAAAGAGTTAGGTTTGAATGTCCCAAGACAAACCTTTCTCATCTTAACAAGGCACAGGTCTATGTCTCCTGAAACTATTGAACTTCAAACGATTATGCAAGGATATTTTCACTGGCATAAAGCCCGAATAACGTTCACCGCTGCGTTCATATTGTCGCTGATAAAATTGCGTAGCGTCAATTTTATGAAACTGGCAAACGCACTCAATGGAACCGTCAAGCAGAAATCTAATTGAGGGGTGGTCATAAAAGGTTATCCTGCCTTCAAGCATGCTTTTAA
>JAPPLF010000105.1:3346-5730 GCA_028874215.1 Acidobacteriota bacterium | reverse complement strand
ACTCAATAGGCGTGACATTGGTCAACGCACGTCAACTAGTCTTTATAAGTCCCTAAAAAATACTTGGCTGGAGAGTATATACGAAATTCCTGAAACCTTATTGAAATGCCGACGCCCAGACGACGCCATCAACCATCGGCGAACCCGGAACGGTCTATCTGGGAAGACTCCACCACCAGGGAGGTGCCCGCCAGCATCTCCGCGTCGCCGCCGGCGTCCTCGGCGCGCAGGGTGAACTCAACGTCGTTCAGATCATCCTGCGTGGTGCTCACGAGAAAGTGATCCGGAGAACTGTTCGGTTTCAGCGCCGCCGTGGCCAGTGTGGCCTGATCCTGGTTCAGCTCGAACGTCGCCGTGAAAGGAGGCCAAGTCAAGAGGAGTCGTCGGCTCTTCAAGCAGGACGTCGAGAGCTCTGCCACGAGAACCGCAGCGGCGGGAGTTTTGGCGAATACGGGATCGTCCGGGCTGGGGAAACGGTCACGCTTCGACTGACCGGTTCGCAACTCGAGAGCGCCGCCGCCGTCCTGCTCTCTGATAATCTCCGGCGGGACCACCTCTTTGAACTTGGGCCTGTTGTCCACGCCGGAACCAGCCGCGGCGCAGACCGTCACCGACCACGGAATGATGGTCGCCTGACCGGCCGATCCTTCACGGACCCCACGCTGCGGCGTCGGGGATCCCGCGGCTGAAGAGCACATCGAGACTCCCGGCGCCTGCTTGAGAGACGAGCGCCGACACGCCCGCCTGAGGCAGGTCGCGCAGGATACCTCTCACCTGCCGGGTGCCCGGATCGACCAGGATGTACAGGGGGATATCGGTGTCGCTGTCGAGCCTCACCGACCCGCCGGGACCGGAGAGCGTGATGCTTGCCAGGCGGACCGCCCAGCCGGGCTCGACCGGGAGGACGAAGGCGAAGGACGAGCTCCCGTCACCGTCGGCCACCTCGGGCATGGCGAAGCCGACGGAAAAGAGCTCGTCGCCGCTCCCGCTCCGCCCGGTGATCCGGTGCTCACCGGTGGCCCTGGGCAGCTTGGTGGGGGCATCGACAACAAAGGATGGGTTGAGGAACGGTTGGCCTTCCGCATCCATTCCACCCCATATGAGAAGGGACGTTGCTTCTTGAGCGATCAGACTCGCTGGCCGGGGCGGGCTCTCGTCTTGAGCGATCAGGCTCGACGGCCGGGGCGGCCCCTCGTCAAAGAGGCGAAAGCGGAGCGCGTTGGCGAAGTGATAATCGCTGATCCCCACCGGTTCGCAGTAGGACATCAGGTCCGGCCTGAATGGCGAGGCCAATGCGTCACCATAGCGGAAGTCGTACCCCCAGGCGCCAGTCGATCCGTCCGGGGAGGGAAACGCCGGGTCCGCTCCCCCAGCGCCTCCGCAGGGAGCATGATACAGGCTCAAGTTGTGGCCGAGTTCGTGAGCTATGGTCGCCGAGTTCAGTCTCGAAATGAACACCCGTCCGGGTTGTTCTGCCCGTCCTGCCTGCCCTACCCGGCCCGGCTTCGACATCGTGCCCATGTAGTGGCCGCTCCCCCCCTCCATGGCCCGAATCGCTTCCGTCTGCCCGAATAGCGAGTAAAAATCGTCGGGCGAACTCGAAGTCATCACGGGTGCGTGGGCCGTCACCTCGAGATCTCCGATCGGCAGCAGCGTACGAGTCTCCCGCAGCAGTTCGTGGCCCTCCGGGTCCGCCTCCATCGCCTCGGCTGTATCCACGACCGCCCGATGAGGGTCGTCGCTCCAGAGAAAGGGAACCACCGTCAGGTGCAGCACGGGCATCTCCCGCACATCGACCGCCATGCGGCCCGTGTCCGGGATCCGGCTTGCCGTCACGAGACCGGGATCCAGCGTTCCTTCCGGGTCGATCTCGACGACCATCTCAAGACCCGGACGTATGATCTCGCCGGGGATCTCGGCGTTGGACGATCGTGACAGATCTCCCTCGTAAACCTTGATCGGAAGCGCCCCCGCACGCGCCGGAATGTCCGCCACGTGGATCTCGGTTCCATCCACGTAGAACCAGGCTCGAACGGGAGGGATGGTCTCCGTCGTAGACCTCGCGGCGGTGACGAAAACCCGGAGCAGCGCCTTCTCTCCGGCGACCAGCGGAACCGGATACTCTCGTGACTGCACCGCCTGGGTGAGGTATGCAAAGGCCGCGCTGTCACTCGCACAAGGCGCAACCCGCATCCGGTAGATGCCTCCGAGCCAATCCCGGAAGTCGGGATCCGAGGGTGCGCAAAGATCCGTTCCGACAGCCAATAACGTTTCGAGGCTGCCAAGATTAGTCAATGCGGGTGGAAGGGTTCCCGCCAGGCCGGAGTTCCCCGAGAAATCCAGTTCCGTCAGGCGTGTGAGGTCGCCGAGCTCGGGCGGGATCG
>JAPPLF010000105.1:0-3246 GCA_028874215.1 Acidobacteriota bacterium | reverse complement strand
GCCCCGTGAGAGCGTTCCCGTCAAGCCGCAGTTCCGTCAGGCGCGTGAGGTTGCCGAACTCGGGCGGGATCGGTCCCGTGAGAGCGTTCCCGTCGAGCCGCAGTTCCGTCAGGCGCGTGAGGTTGCCGAGTTCAGGAGGGATCGGCCCCGTGAAATAGTTGGGGTGGAGACCCAGACTCGTCAGGCGCGTGAGGTTGCCGAGTTCAGGAGGGATCGGCCCCGTGAGATCGTTGGACCGGAGTTGTAAATTCCTCAGGCTCGTAAGGTTGCCAAGTTCGGGCGGGATCGGCCCCGTGAGAGCGTTCCCGTCAAGCCGCAGTTCCGTCAGGCGCGTGAGGTTGCCAAACTCGGGTGGGATCGGTCCCGCGAGATCGTTAGAGCTGAGACGCAGCTTCACCAGGCGCGTGAGGTTGCCGAACTCGGGCGGGATCGGCCCCGTGAGACCGTTGTAACCGAGAATCAGCTCCCTCAGGTTCGCGAGGTTGCCAAGTTCGGGCGGGATCGGCCCCGTGAGAGCGTTGAAGCCAAGAATCAGCTCCCTCAGGCGCGTAAGGTTGCCGAGTTCGGGCGGGATCGGTCCTGTGAGGCCGTTGTCGTTGAGATTCAACTCCGTCACGCGCCCGTCGTCATCGACGGTGATCCCATGCCAATCCCCGAGCGGCCGGCTGGTTCCCCAGTTGCTGCTGTCAAACCAATCAGGTCCGCCGGTGGATTGGTACAACGCCGTCAGCACGTCCCGCTGGGAGCCCACCACTCTGACCGTAACGGATGCCGTCCGCGTCTGACCGTCGGCGCCACGCACCGTGATGTGGTATGTCGTCGTGGTGCGCGGCGACACTATTCGCGAGCCCGATGCCGGAACTGCGCCGAGGTCCGGCGTGACCTTCACGCTCTCCGCATCGGCCGAGGACCACGTCAGCGTGGCATTTGCCCCCCAATCGATGGAACTCGGCGCAACCGACAGCATCAGCGCAGGGGGAGGAGCTTGGCGTCCGCCGATCCCTTTTAAGTCCAGAATCCGGCTCTGACCCCACGCTGCGGCGTCGGGGATCCCTCGGCTGAAGAGCACATCGAGACGATTGGCGCCTGCTTGAGAAACGAGCGCCGACGCGCCTGCCTGAGGCAGATCGCGCAGGATGCCTCTCACCTGCCGGGTACTCGGATCGAACAGGATGAACAGCGGAGTATCGGTGTCGCTGTCGAGTGTCACCGACCCACCGGGACCGGAGAGCGTGATGCTTGCCAGGCGGATCGCCCAGCCGGGCTCGACCGGGAGGACGAAGGCGAAGGACGAGCTCCCGTCTCCGTCGGCCACCTCGGGCATGGCGAAGCCGACGGAGAAAAGCTCGCCGCCGCTCCCGCTCCGCCCGGTGATCCGGTGCTCACCAGTGTCCCTGGGCAGCGCAGAGGGGGCATCGACGACAAAGGATGGATTGAGGAAGGGCTGGCCCTCCGCATCCATGCCGCCCCATAGGAGGAGGGACATTGCTTCCTGATCGATCAGACTCGCCGGCCGGGACGACCCCTCGTCGAAGAGGCGAAAGCGGAGCGCGTTGGCAAAGTGATAGTCGCTGATCCCCGCCGGCCCGCAGTAGGACATCAGGTCCGGCCTGCCTGGCGTCGCCAATGCACCTCCAAATCGGAAATCGTACCCCCAGGCGCCAGTCGATCCGTCCGGGTAGGGAAACGCCGGGTCCGGTCCCCCTGCGCTCCCGCACGGCGCATGATACAGGCTCATGTTGTGTCCGAGTTCGTGAGCCATGGTCGCCGCGTTCAGACTTGAAATGCTTACCCGGCCAGGGCGGCCCGCCAATCCTCTTGGTCCCCGTACATGGCCCGGGCTCGAAATTGTGCCCATGTAGTGGCCGCTCCCGCCCTCCATGGCCCGAATCGCTTCCGTTTCCTCGAATAGCCCGGAAGGGTCGTCGGGCGAACTCGAAGTCATCACGGGGGCGTGGGCCGTCACTTCGATGTCTCCGATCGGCAGCAGCGTACGAGCCTTAAAAAGCAGCTCGTGGCCCTCGGGGTCCGCCTGCATAGCCTCGGCCGTATCTACGGCCCCCCGATGGGGGTCGGCGCTCCAAAGGAAGGGAATCACCGTCAGATGCAGCACGGGCATCTCCCGCACATCGACCGCCATGCGGCCCGTGTCCGGGATCCGGCTTGCCGTCATGATACCGGGATCCAGCGTTCCTTCCGGGTCGATCTCGACGACCATCTCGAGACCCGGAAGTATGATCTCGGCGGGAATCTCGGCGTTGGACGATCGCGACAGATCTCCCTCGTAAACCTCGGTCGGTAGGGTCGCCGCACGCGCCGGAATGTCGGCCACGTGGATCTCGGTTCCGTCCACGTAGAACAGGGCTCGAACGGGAGGGATGCCCGCCGTCGTAGAGGTCGCGGCGGTGACAAAGACCCTTAGCAGCGCCTTTTCTCCGGCGACCAGCGGAACCGGATACTCCTGTGACTGCACCGCTTGGGTGAGGTATGCAAAGGACGAGCTATCACCCACACAGGTCGCAACTCGCAGACGGTCGATGCGTCTGAGCCAATCCTGGAAGCCGGGATCCGAAGGTGCACAAAGATCCGTTCCGAAGGCCAATAGCGTTTCGAGCCGGCCAAGACGTGCCAGTTCGGTTGGAAGGCTTCCAACTAGGCCGGAGTTCCCCGAGAATTTCAGGTCCGTCAGGCGCGTGAGATCGCCGAGCTCGGGCGGGATCGGCCCCATGAGATCGTTCCCGTCGATCCCCAACTCCGTCAGGCTTGTGAGGTCGCCGAGCTCGGGCGGGATCGGTCCCGTGAGGTCGTTCTCTTCGAGCCCCAGTTCCGTCAGGCGCGTGAGGTTGCCGATCTTGGACGGGATTGGTCCCGTGAGGCCATTGTTGGAGAGATTCAGTTGCCTCAGTCTGGTGAGGTCGCCGAGCTCGCGCGGGATCGGTCCCGTGAGGCCGTTCCACCCGAGATTCAGATGCCACAGGCTCGTCAGCCTGCCAAGTTCGCTCGGAATCGGTCCCGTGAGATCGTTGGAGTAGAGATTCAACTCCCTCAGGCTGGTGAGGTTGCCGAGTTCGCGCGGGATCGGCCCCGTGAGACCGTTCCACCCGAGATTCAGCTCCCTCAGGCTGGTGAGGTCGCCGAGCTCGCGCGGGAGCGGCCCCGTAAGGCCATTATCGGTGAGATGCAACTTCGTCACGCGCCCGTCGTCATCGACGGTGACCCCATGCCATTCCCCGAGCGGCCGGCGGG
>JAPPLF010000104.1 GCA_028874215.1 Acidobacteriota bacterium | reverse complement strand
CCGCTCCCGCTCCGCCCGGTGATCCGGTGCTCACCGGTGGCCCTGGGCAGCTTGGAGGGAGCATCGACGACGAAGGATGGGTTGAGGAAGGGCTGACCCTCCGCATCCATCCCGCCCCATAGGAAGAGGGACTTTGCTTCTGGAGCGATCAGGCTCACCGGTCGGGGCAGCCCCTCGGCTTGAGCGATCAGGCTCGCTGACCGGGGCGACCCCTCGTCGACGAGGCGAAAGCGGAGCGCGTTGGCAAAGTGATAATCGCTGATCCCCTTCGGGTAGCAGTAGGACATCAGGTCCGGCCTGAATGGCGACGCCAATGCGCCCCCATAGCGGAAGTCGTACCCCCAGGCGCCAGTTGATCCGTCCGGGGAAGGAAACGCCGGGTCCGGTCCCCCAGCGCCCCCGCAGGGAGCGTGATACAGACTCATGTTGTGGCCGAGTTCGTGAGCGATGGTCGTCGGGTTTAGTTTCGAGATGCTCACCCGTCCGGGGCGGGGCGCCTGTCCGGCCCGCCCTACCCGGCCCGGCTTCGATATCGTGCCCATGTAGTGCCCGCTACCGCCCTCCATGGCCCGAATCGCTTGCGTCTCCCCGAGTAGCGGGAAAAACTCGTCGGGCGAAATCGAAGTCATCACGGGGGCGTGGGCCGTCACTTCGAGGTCTTTGATCGGCAGCAGCGTACGCGTCTCCCACAGCAGCTCGTGGCCCTCCGGGTCCGCCTCCATAGCCTCGGCTGTTTCCACGACCAAACGGTGGGGGTCTTCGCTCCAGAGGAAGGGAACCACCGTCAGGTGGAGCACGGGCATCTCCCGCACATCGACCGCCATGCGGCCCGTGTCCGGGATCCGGCTTGCCGTCACGAGACCGGGATCCAGCGTTCCTTCCGGGTCGATCTCGACGACCATCTCAAGACCCGGACGTATGATCTCGCCGGGGATCTCGGCGTTGGACGATCGTGACAGATCCCCCTCATAAACCTCGGTCGGGATGGACGCCGTGCGCGCCGGAATGTCAGCCACATGGATCTCGCTCCCATCCACGTAGAACCGCGCTCGCACGGGAGGGATACCCGCCGTCGTGGAACTCCCGGCGGTGACGAACACCCGAAGCAACGCCTTCTCTCCGGCGATCAACGGAACCGGATACTTCTGTGACTGCACCGCCTGGACGAGGTATGCAAAGGCCGCGCTGTCACTCACGCAAGTTGCAACCCGCAGCCGGTCGATTCTTTCGAGCCAATCCCGGAAGCCGGGATCCGAGGGTGCGCAAAGACCCGTTCCGACGGCCCATAGCGTTTCGAGCCGGTCAAGACCCATCAATTCGGTTGGAAGGCTCCCCGTCAGGCCGGAGTTCCCCGAGATATCCAGTTCCATCAAGCTCGTGAGGTTGCCGAGCTTGGGCGGGATCGGCCCCGTGAGAGCGTTGGATCTGAGATTCAGCTCCCTCAGGCTCGTGAGCCTGGCGAGTTCGGGCGGGATCGGCCCGGTGAGATAGTTCGCTTCGAGCCACAGTTTCTTCAGGCTCGTGAGGTCGCCGAGTTCGGGCGGAATCGGCCCCGTAAGATCGTTCTGATCGAGAGTCAGCTCCCGTAGGCTTGTGAGGTTGCCGAGTTCGGGCGGAATCGGCCCCGTGAGGCCGTTGTAACCGAGATTCAGATCCCTCAGGCTGGTGAAGTTGCCGAATTCGGGCGGAATCGGCCCCGTGAGGCCGTTGCCGCCGAGATTCAGAAGCCACAGGCTCGTGAGGTTGCCGAACTCGGGCGGAATCGGCCCCGTGAGGCCGTTGCCGTTGAGATCCAACTCCGTCACACGCCCGTCATCATCGACGGTGATCCCATGCCATTCCCTGAGCGGCCGGCTGGTCCCCCAGTTGCTGCTGTCAAACCAATCGGGTCCGCCGGTGGATTGGTAAAGCGCCGTCAACGCGTCCCGCTGGATCAGCGCGTCCTGCTGGGAGTCCACCACTGTGACCGTTGCGGATGCCGTCCGTGTCTGGCCGCCGGCGCCACGCACCGTGATGTGGTACGTCGTCGTGGTGCGCGGCGACACTTTTCGCGAGCCCGCTGCCGGGACCGCTCCAAGATCCGGCGTGATCTCCACGCTCTCCGCATGGGTCGAGTCCCACGTCAGCGTGGCCTTTTCCCCCCAATCGATGGAACTCGGCGTAACCGACAGCATCAGCGCCGGGGGAGGAGCTTGGCCTCTGCCGATACCCTTTATGTGCAGGATCCGGCGCTGACCCCATGCTGCGGCGTCGGGGACCCCGCGGCTGAAGAGCACATCGAGACTCTCGGCGCCTGCTCGAGAGACTAGAGCCGACGCGCTGGCCTGAGGCAGGTCGCGCAGAATGCCTCGCACCTGCCGGGTGCCCGGATCGACCAGGATGTACAGGGGAATATCGGTATCGCTGTCGAGCCTCACCGACCCACCGGGCCCGGAAAGCGTGATGCTGTCCAGGCGGACCGTCCAGCCGGGCTCGACCGGGAGGACGAAGGCGAAGGACGAGCTCCCATCACCGTCGGCGACCTCGGGCATGGTGAAGCCGACGGAAAAGAGCTCGTCTCCGCTGCCGCTCCGTCCGGTGATCCGGTGCTCACCGGTGGCCCTGGGCAGCTTGGAGGGGGCATCGACGACGAAGGATGGGTTGAGGAAGGGTCGGCCGTCCGCATCCATCCCGCCCCACAGGAGAAGGGACTTTGCTTCCTGAGCGATCAGACTCGCCGGCCGGGTCCGCCCCTCGTCTTGAGCGACCAGGCTCGCCGCCTGGGGCGGCCCCTCGTCGACGAGGCGAAAGCGGAGCGCGTTGGCAAAGTGATAGTCGCTGATCCCTGCCGGGTGGCAGTAGGACATCAGGTCCGGCCTGCCCGGCGACGCCAATGCGCCCCCATAGCGGAAGTCGTAACCCCAGGCGCCAGTCGATCCGTCCGGGAAGGGAAACAGAGGGTCCGGTCCCTCTGCGCCCCCGCAGGGAGCGTGATACAGACTCATGTTGTGGCCGAGTTCGTGAGCGATGGTCGTCGGGTTTAGTTTCGAGATGCTCACCCGTCCGGGGCGGGGCGCCTGTCCGGCCCGCCCTACCCGGCCCGGCTTCGATATCGTGCCCATGTAGTGCCCGCTACCGCCCTCCATGGCCCGAATCGCTTGCGTCTCCCCGAGTAGCGGGAAAAACTCGTCGGGCGAAATCGAAGTCATCACGGGGGCGTGGGCCGTCACTTCGAGGTCTTTGATCGGCAGCAGCGTACGCGTCTCCCACAGCAGCTCGTGGCCCTCCGGGTCCGCCTCCATAGCCTCGGCTGTTTCCACGACCAAACGGTGGGGGTCTTCGCTCCAGAGGAAGGGAACCACCGTCAGGTGGAGCACGGGCATCTCCCGCACATCGACCGCCATGCGGCCCGTGTCCGGGATCCGGCTTGCCGTCACGAGACCGGAATCCAGCGTTTCTTCCGGGTCGATGTCGACGACCATCTCAAGACCCGGACGTATGACCTCACCGGGGATCTCGGCGTTGGACGATCGGGACAGATCTCCCTCGTCAACCTCGGTTGGGAGGGACGCTGGACGCCCCGGAATGTCCACCACGTGGATCTCGGATCCATCCACGTAAAACCGGGCTTGAACGGGAGGGATGCCCCCCGTCGTGGAACTCGCGGCGGTGACAAACACCCGGAGCAGCGCCTTCTCTCCGGCGACCAGCGGAACCGGAAACTCTCGTGACTGCACCGTCTGGACGAGGTATGCAAAGATCGCGCTATCACTCACACAAGTTGGAACCCGCAGCCGGTCGATTCTTTCAAGCCAATCCCGGAAGCCGGGATCCGAGGGTGCGCAAAGACCCGTTCCGACGGCCCATAGCGTTTCGAGCCGGTCAAGACCCATCAATTCGGTTGGAAGGCTCCCCGTCAGGCCGGAGTTCCCCGAGATATCCAGTTCCATCAGGCTCGTGAGGTTGCCGAGCTTGGGCGGGATCGGCCCCGTGAGATCGTTGGCGCGGAGATTCAACTCCCTCAGGCTGGTGAGGTTACCGATCTCGGGCAGGATTGGCCCCGTGAGATCGTTCTGCCCAAAATTCAGGATCTCCAGGCTGGTGAGGTCGGCGAGCCCGGGCGGGATCGGCCCCGTGAGGGCATTGCGGTGGAGCCGCAGTTCCCTCAGGCTGGTGAGGTCGCCAAGTCCGGGCGGGATCGGCCCCGTGAGGGCGTTGCGGTGGAGCCACAGTTCCCTCAGGCTGGTGAGATCGCCAAGTCCGGGCGGGATCGGCCCCGTGAGATCGTTCTGCCCGAAATTCAGGATCTCCAGGCTGGTGAGGTTGCCGACCTCGGGCGGGATCGGTCCCGTGAGATCGTTCCCTTCGAACCGTAGCTCCGTCAGGCGCGTGAGATCGCCGATCTCGGGCGGGATCGGCCCCGTGAGGCCGTTCCACCCGAGATTCAGCGCCCTAAGGCCGGTGAGGTCGCCGAGTCCGGGCGGGATCGGTCCCGTCAGACCATTTCTGTAGAGATCCAACTCCGTTACGCGCCCGTCGTCATCGACGGTGACCCCATGCCATTCCCCGAGCGGCCGGCGGGTCCCCCAGTTGCTGCTGTCAAACCAATCGGGTCCGCCGGTGGATTCGTAAAGCGCCGTCAGCACGTCCCGCTGGGAGGCCACCACTCTGACCGTAACGGATGCCGTCTTCGTCTGGCCTCCGGTGCCGCGCACCGTGATGCGGTAAGTCGTGGTGGCGTTCGGCGCAACCTTCCGCGTGCCCGAAGTCGGCACCGTCCCGATGTCCGGTTCGATCTTGGCGCTCTCCGCACTCGTCGACGACCAGGTCAGCGTCGTGCTCTGGCCCCGCTCGATCGATGCCGGCGACGCTGACAATTTCACCGTCGGCGGCGGAGCCTGGCCGCCCTTGATCCCCCCTCCGTCCTCAATCCGGATCGCCGGCACCGCCGAAAGCGATGAGGTTCCCTTCCCGAATCGCAGGCCCAGCGGGGCGAACCCCGGTTCGTCCTCGGTTCGCAGGAACACGAGACCCCGAAAGTCCCTCAGGAAATCCGCATCCACCCCGGGCACGTCGAACCACTCCGGGAGCGTTCGCGCCGATTGGTGGAAGTCTTTCCAGGGGAGGAACAACCCGCTCAACGGATCCTCTCCCTCCTCGTCGCGCAGCCTCAGCTCGATCCTGGATTCGGCATCCGGTTTGAATAGCGCCAGTCCCGCGCCGACGGTTCCCGATTCCTCCACGAACAGAGCGAATTGCTTCCCCAACTGGGCAGCCTCGACGCCGACTTCGACCCCCGACTGGGCATGCCGGTAGGTCAGGAGTCCACTGATCGTCCCCCCATCGGCCTCGACCTGGATCCAACCCCGCCGAATGGCTCTGGAGCCGGTGCTTCTCAAGACACGGCTGCCCAGCGCCGGGATCTCCAACGTCGGATCGGAATCGAACAGATCCGGGACCGGTTCTCCTTCGGAGTCGTAGACTTCCACCACGGCCTCGGTGGCGGCGGTCCCGTCCACGTTGCTAAGCACCAGTTGCACCGACCATCCCCCACCGTCCACGTAGTCGGGGAAGACCAGGTTCGTCTCTTGGGGTTCCTCGCTTCGGGTCCGGATTGCCGGCACCGCCGACAGCGAAGAAGTCCCCTTCCCGAACCGCAGCCCGAGCGGAGCGAAAGGGGATTCGTCCGCGGTCTCCAGGAACAGGAGACCGCGAAAGTTATCCAGGAATCCCGTAGCGACTCCCTCCACCGAAAACCATTCCGGGAGCGTCCGGGCCGCCTGGTGGAAATCACCCCAGGAAACGGCCTCCCCCTCCAGGGGATCGTTCCCCTCCCCGTCGCGAATCCGAAGCTCGAGGCGAGGCGAGATGTTCGGCTTGAAGACGGCGACGCCGGCGCCCACCGTCGGCGATTCCTCCACGAACAACGCGAACTGCTTCCCCAACTCGACGGGCTGCACGCCGACTTCGATCCCCGACCGGGCGTGCCGGTAGGTCAAGAGTCCACTCACCGAGTCCGTACCGGCGCGGACCTGGATCCAGCCCCGGCGAATCGCCCCCGCGCCCGAGCTCCTCAACACCCGGCTGCCCAGCGCCGGGACCTCGAACGTCAGATCCGAATCGAACAGATCCGGGACCGGTTGTCCTTCGGGATCGTAGACTTCCGCCCGGACCTCGGCGGCGGCGGCCGGGTCGACGTTGCTCACCACCAGTTGCACCGACCAGCCGCCTCCGTCCACGTAGTCGGGGAAATACAGGACCGTCTCCGCCGGGCCTTGCGTCTGATGGGCGATCGAATCCTGGAACGGGGGCGGAGCGGTCTCCAGCCGCCCGGCGGGTCTCTGCTCCGGATAGGAGGCGGACAACAGCAAGAAAACGAACAGGGGAACCCGGAGTTTCCTCATGGCGATTCAGGCACTCGACGGGTCACGTCGGGTCCGGCGCACAAGAAGCCGTGAGCAAATCGAAGATGGCAAGTAAAAAATGGGAATTATAAAGTGCAGTTGACACTTTGCAGTTCTGGCGCCACGCTCGGCCT
>JAPPLF010000103.1 GCA_028874215.1 Acidobacteriota bacterium | reverse complement strand
GGGCACGACACGACACTTTTCAGCGGTCAAAACCGACCTCCCGGATGCCAACTCGAACGCCAGCTCCCGAAGCCGGCCGGGGGAACCACCACGGCGGCTCAACGCCGCCGACCGGACACCAGTTGCCAGCTTTCGCCAGCCAGATAGCCCGCCCAGTCCTCCATGAGCACGCGCCGCCGCTCGAACAGGTCCGTGCGCCGGTACGCCGCCTCGACCTTGTTCTTCACCACATGCGCCAGCGCCGCCTCGACCACCTCGCGTGGATGATCCGTCTCCTCCGCCGCCCAGTCCCGGAAACTCGACCGGAACCCGTGCGGCACGGCTGCGATCTGGTTCCAGCGCAACAGCTTGCGCAACCGGCCGGCGCCGAGGGGCTTTCCGCCCTCCCGGGTGAAGATCAACCGGGCGTCTCCATCCTCCAGCGTCCGTGCTTCCTCCAGAATCTCCATCGCCCGGCCACACAGCGGCACCCGGTGCTCCCGTTTGGTCTTCATGCGGGTTCCGGGAACCGTCCACGTCCTTCGCGCCGGATCGATCTCCGGCCACTCGGCCCACCGCACCTCGCCCCACCTCGCCGCCGTGAGCACCAGAAACTCGAAGGCCAGCATGGACACGGGCGCCGAGTTCGAGGCCCACACCTTCCGGAGGGCCGCCCCCACCTCGCGATGCGGCAAGGCCGGCCTGTGCCGCACCACGGCGTCCTGTGCTCCGAGGACCGACACGACGCGGTCGCAGGGGTTGTCGGTCCGGTATTCCATCGCCACGGCCCACTCCAGGACCGTGCGCATGCGCTGGCGCACGATCTGGGCCGTGTGTGACTTCACGTGCCAGATGGGGGTGAGGATCTCCAGGACATCGCCGCTCGTCACCTCCGAGACCGGCATCCGGCCGATGCGGCGAAAGGCGTAGCGCCGCAGGCTCACCATCCAGTCGTGGGCCTGCCTCGGATAGCGCCAGCCGGACCGCTTCTGCTCCACCACCCGCTCGGCGGCTTCGGCGAAGGTCGGCATGTTCCGCGTGCGGCGTCTCTCGGTCAGGGGATCCCCCCCCTCGCGGGCCAGCTTGCGGTTGGCCCGCGCCTTCTCGCGGGCCTCGGCGAGGGACACCAGCGCCACACCGCCGAGACCGAAGTCGCGGCGCCGACCGCGGATGACGAGGCGTTGGATCCAGCTTCGGGCTCCGTTCGGCCTGACGTAGAGGTACAATCCGTTGCCGTCGCAGTGTTTGCCCGGTGGGGCGGAGCGCACGAAGGCGGCGGAAAGCGCCTTGTGGGGGTGGCGGCCCTTCGGCTTGGTTTTTCGGAGCGGAGCGGGAGAACTATGTACATCATTCACTACGCCATAATAAACGGGATGGAGTGGGATATCAAGGGACGTCAGGGGAGGCCGAAACAGGGTGAGAACCGGTCTAAACTAAAGAAAATCAAACACTTATAAGATATTCCGGGATCTCTGTGGATACCCCTGGATTCTATAGAGGTGTGTAGGAGGACGGCACTCCTCCCTCTACACTTCCCAGCGACGGCCACCATGTTATCTTTGTCGGGTTGTGACTCTGGAAATGAACCGCGGACACGGCTTATGAACCTGGATAAAGCGTTGCACCACTTGAAGCTGGACGGGTGGTGCGTCCTGGATGGGATCATCCCCGAGTCCCGGGTTCGCGACATCCGCCGGAGCGTCCGGTCGGCGGTGGAATCCAGTGGCGGGTCCGTCAGGATTCAGGGCGTGGGCGCCCGGACCGGGCTTCTGGCCTTCGATCAGTCCTTCAGCCCCTATCTCGCGGACCGGAGAATCCTGGCTATCGCAGAAGCCCTTCTGGGCAAGCCGGTACGGATCTCCTTCACTACGGCCATCATCAACTATCCGGGGAACGAGCGGGGCCGCTGGCACGCCGACTGGCCCTTCAACCAGAACAGCGCCGGCCACATCCCGGCGCCCTACCCCGACATGGTCGCCCACCTGACCACCATCTGGATGCTTTCGTCCTTCTCGGCAGAGACCGGGGGCACGCTGGTCGTGCCCGGAAGTCACCGGTCTCCCAACAACCCCACCGGCGAGAACGGCGTCGATCCCACCCGCGCGTATCCCACCGAGATCCACGCCACCGGACGGGCCGGCAGCGTGCTGATCTTCGACAGCCGGCTCTGGCACTCGACGGCTCCCAATCGGAGCGGCCGTCCCCGCGTTGGAATGGCGGTCCGATACGCTCCCTGGTGGCTCAACATCGATATCCTGAGACCCGGCTCGATCGAGCGCACGCAAATGGTGGACGAGACGGGAGGAGACGAAAACGAGCAGGTCCCGGTTCCGGCGTCCGTCTACGAGTCTCTGCCGGCGCGGGTCAAGCCGCTCTACCGTCACTGGGTGGCCGACTAGCCGGAATTTCTCACCAGGTGACTCAAAGCATGATGAAGTGGTTCCTGGCGGCGGCAACCCTGTCCATGGGGCAGGTACTGGGTCAGCCCGAGGCCGGCGCGGCGGCGGCCGGCTTCGCGGGCAGCGGCCTGCACTGGATCGACGGAGTCATCATCGCAGTCTACGCCCTGGGGATGATCTCCCTGGGCTGGTACTACCGGCGGCGCCAGAAGAGCCTGGACGAGTACTTCGTGGGCAACCGGACCATGAACCCGGGGCTCATCGGCATCTCCATGTTCGTGACCCTCTTCAGCACCATCTCCTTCCTGGCCACACCGGGCGAAGTCTACGGAAAGGGGCCCGCCATCCTGACTTCGTCTCTCTCGATTCCCTTCTACTACCTCATCGTGGGTTACCTGATCGTCCCGGCCTACATGCGCTTTCGGCTGATCAGCGCCTACGAACTGCTGGAGCAGAAAAAAGGCCTGAGCGTCCGCCTGACCGGCGCCGTCCTGTTCATCATGCTCCGGTTGACCTGGATGTCGCTGCTCATCCACCTGAGCGCTCAAGCCATGCTTCTGATGCTGGGTCTCGAGCAGGACAAGCTTCCCTACGTGGCACTGGTGATCGGAGCCGTGGCCATCACCTATGCGTCCTTCGGCGGTCTGCGGGCCGTGGTCATCACGGACTTCCTGCAGTTCTGCCTCCTGTGCGGCGGGGCGCTGCTGGTGGTGATCACGGTGACGGTTCGCCTCGGCGGATTCGGTTGGTTCCCCACCGAATGGAGCCCCTCCTGGGACACTCAACCCCTGTTCAGCCTGGACCCCAACGTCCGGGTCACGGCGTTCTGGTCCATCGTGTCGGGAACCCTCTGGTGGGTCTGCACGGCCGGAGGCGATCAGACCGCGGTCCAACGCTTCATGTCGGTTCGGGACGTCAAGGCGGCGCGGCGGTCTTTTTTGCTGAATTCGTTCGCCGGCATCCTGGTGAACGTGATTCTGGCCCTGGTGGCCTTCTCACTGCTGGGTTTCTTCGAGGCTCGCCCGGAACTCCTGCCCGCAGGCGTCGATGCCGATCGAGTGTTTCCCTACTACATCGTTCACCTGCTTCCCATCGGCGTATCGGGCCTCGTGATTTCCGGCCTCTTCGCCGCGGCCATGTCGAGTGTCGACTCCGGAGTCAATTCGCTCACGGCGGTGGTGGTGACCGATTTCGTCGGCCGGTTCCGGCGGCGCGCACTGAGCGAAATCGCGCGCGTCCGTCTCTCGCAGGCGCTGGCTCTCGCCATTGGACTGATCGTGGTCCTGGGATCCTCGTTCGTGGTGGGAAACGTGCCGGGCAACTTCGTGGAAATCGCGCAACGCACCCTTCATCTGTACGTCGGCGCCCTCTTTCTGCTCTTCTTTCTCGCCATATTCGTACCCTTCTCCACCGCTTCGGGAACTATCGCAGGGTCGCTGGCGGCCCTTCTGGCGGCGGCCTGCGTGGCCTACTGGGGTTCGCTGAACCAGATGACCCTGGACCTGGGTTGGGTTCCGTTGTCGGAACGGACCGGAATCGTGGACTTCAGCTTTCAGTGGATCCTGCCGGTATCGCTTCCCGTGGGCCTGGCGGCCGGCTGCGTGGTCAGTTGGATCCAGCGGTGTATGAGGAAAGGAGCAGCGGTTTCCTGACCGCCGGCTTCCGGAGTAGCCTTGACCGAACGCGTTTCGTGGGTGACTGGAAGTCTCCCATTCCTCCATGCTCCACCGGAGTTCGGCGGTTGGAAACCGCCGCTCCCCCCCTGTGCTAATCTCTGCATGGGCCGGTTGAGCGAAGGGAAGCCGTGGTTCGAAAACGAGTCGTTCTGACGCTTTCGGGAGGGATGGACTCCACCACGCTTCTGTATCAGCTTCTCTCCCAGGGGCATCACGTCCAGGCTCTGGGCATCGACTACGGACAACGGCATCGAAAGGAACTCGGCGCAGCCGCCGGAATCTGCGCCCGGGTGGGAGTTTCCTTCAAGAGCGCCGATCTTTCCGCGGTCACGGGATTCCTGGCGGGGAGCGCCCTCACCAGCCCGGACGTCGAGGTCCCGTCGGGGGAGTACGATCCGGAGAGCATGAAGGTCACCGTGGTCCCCAACCGCAACATGTTGATGCTGGCGGTGGCCCTGGCCTGGGCCATCTCTTCCGATTGCGGCACGGTCGCCTACGCCGCCCATGCCGGAGACCACGAGGTCTATCCCGACTGCCGCCCCGAATTCGTCCGGGCTCTGGCCAGGACCGCCGGCCTTTGCCACTACGAGCCCATCGAACTGACGGTCCCGTTCCTGCACCTCACCAAGGTCGACATCGTCCGCCTCGGGACCCGGTTGGACGTTCCGTTCGGTCTGACCTGGAGCTGCTACCGGGGTGAGGATCTGCACTGCGGCCGGTGCGGGACCTGCAGGGAGCGATCCGGCGCCTTCGCCCGCGCCGGTGTTGCGGACCCCACCGTCTACCGGAGCCGGCCGGCCTCGGCTCCCGCCGGCGTCCCGGGGTCGATCGGCGCCCAATGAACGGATCCAAAGCGCAGGACCCAGCTTTCAAGGGAGCTCGAACATGACCGCATTCGGCACTCACCGCCCCAACCGGCTGATTGACGAGACCAGTCCCTATCTGATCCAACACGCCTACAACCCGGTGGACTGGCATGCCTGGAATGACGATGCCCTGTACAAGTCGAAGGAACAGGACAAGCCCATTCTGCTGAGCATCGGATACTCCTCCTGTCACTGGTGCCACGTCATGGAGCACGAATCCTTCGAGAACGAGCGCATCGCCGCCCTGATGAACGAGGGATTCATCAACATCAAGGTCGACCGGGAGGAGCGGCCCGACGTGGACTCCATCTACATGAGCTTCGTCCAGATGACCACCGGGAGCGGCGGTTGGCCGTTGACGGTCTTCCTGACGCCGGACCTGGTCCCCTTCTATGGGGGAACCTACTTTCCTCCCGAGGACCGCTATGGACGTCCCGGCTTTGCCCGCATCCTCCAGGGCGTGAAGGACGCCTTCGTGGAGCGCCGCCAGGAGATCGAAGCCGGGCGGAGCCGGACGCTGCAACGGCTGGAAGAGGCCTTTTCGTGGGGACTGGCCCCGGGCGACCTGGACTCGAAGATCCTGGATCAGGCCCACGATCGCTGCTACCAGCAGTTCGACCATCGCCTGGGCGGCTTCGGGCAAGCCCCCAAGTTCCCCAGTTCCATGGTTCTCGCGTTCCTGGTGCGTTATTGCAGGAGAACCGAACGAACCTCCGCCCTTCGGATGGTCGACGTGACGCTCAACGAGATGGCCCGGGGCGGGATCTACGACCAGTTGGGCGGCGGGTTCCACCGCTACTCGGTGGACGACCGCTGGCTGGTGCCCCACTTCGAGAAGATGCTCTACGACAACGCGCTCCTGGCGCGCGTCTACCTGGAGGCCTGGCAACTGACGGACAACCGTTTCTACCGGCAGATCGTCGACGAGACCCTGGGTTACGTTCAGCGGGAGATGTGGGATAACGAAGAAGGCGGCTTCTACTCGGCCGAGGACGCCGACAGCGAAGGCCACGAAGGGAAGTTCTACGTCTGGAGCCTCGAAGAGGTGGAATCCGCCCTGGATTCGAAGACCGCGCGGATCTTCTGCGACTACTACGACGTCACCTCCCACGGAAACTTCGAGGGCTCCAACATCCTGCACCCCCGGCTGGAACGGAAACCCTACGCCGAGAGTCTGGGGATGGCGCCCGAAGAGTTGGACCGGCTCCTGGCGGGGGCCAGACGGCGGCTGTTCGCGATCCGGAGGAAGCGGATCCGGCCGGGGCTGGACGACAAGGTCCTGGCTTCCTGGAACGGCATGATGCTCACCGCTTTCGCCGAGGCCGCCTTCGCCTTCGACAGTTCCGAGTACCTGGAAATCAGCTTGAGGAACGGGGAGTTCCTCTATTCGGAGATGTGGACCGGCCACCGCCTTCACCGGAGCTGGACCATGGGCCGGGCGCGCCTCAACGGCTATCTCGATGACTACGCCCAAGTGGTCGAGGGTTGGCTGGCCCTGTACCAGGCCACCGGCGATCCGGTCTGGGTGGACCGCGCCGCCGAAGTCACGGATGCCCAGTTGGAACTGTTCTGGGACGCTGAGCAAGGAGACTTCCATTTCACCTCCAGGAACCACGAACGCCTGGTGATTCGCCACAAGGAGTTCATGGACAATGCCACCCCCAGCGGGAACGCCGTCTCCTGCCTGAACCTGCTCCGGCTCCACAAGCTGTTGGGGCGATCCGGCTACCTGGAGAAGGCGGAGAGCATGCTCCGGCGAGTCTCCCTGGCCCTGGAACGCCATCCGCTGGCGTTCGGCTACTGGCTACAGGCCCTGGACCACTACCTGGGCCCGGTTCACGAGATCGCCGTGGTCGGGAGCGAAACACAGCGGGCCCCGCTGGTCCAGGTGGTGAGGGATCAGTACCTGCCCAACAAGATCCTGGCGGTCGCGTCAGGCGAGGACGATGGCATTGGATACCAGATCCCCCTCCTGGCGGGAAAAACTTCCATCGACGGCGGGGCCGCAGCCTACGTCTGCCGGAACTTCGTCTGCCGGAGGCCGGTTCACACGCCGGAAGAACTGAAGCAGGCCATTGGGGCGGCAGGCTGATTCGAATCAGAATGCCTTGAGCCGGGCCCGAAGCTTCCGCAATGCCCGGGATCGATGGGAGATCCGGCTCTTCTGCTCGATGGTGAGTTGGGCGAAGGTCCGGTTCAGCGGCGGATAGAGGAAAACCGGGTCGTAGCCGAAGCCGTTTTCGCCCCGGGCCTCGGGAACGATCCGTCCCCAGACCTCGCCCTGTACCTGGATGCGCTCCTCCGGCAGGGACAGGCACATCGCCGAGACGAAGCGGGCCCGGGGACGGGAATCGGGCCACTCCGGATCGGCGTCCGCAATCAGCTTCAGCAGGGTCCGGATTCGCTCGCCGTCGTTGGGGGCCAGGCGGGCCGAATGGACGCCCGGACGTCCGTCCAGCACCTCCACGGCCAGTCCGGAATCCTCCGAGAGAGTGGGGACACCCGTGAGACGGGAGTAGTAGCGGGACTTGAGGGCCGCATTTTCACGGAAGGTCAGGCCGGTTTCTTCCGGCTCGGGGATCCGTGAATGGTCCGGCAGCAGATCCACCTGGACCGGGAGTCCTTCCAGGGCGTGGAGGACCTCCGCCACCTTTCCCTTATTTCGAGTTGCCAACAGGAATCGCAAAACGATTGGAGGCGGGATCGGGACGGAACAGCCGGGCGGCATCTTCCGTCGTGTCTTCCAATACGGCCCGCTGCCTGGAGATCAGTTGCCGGATTCCGCCGCGGGCCAATTCCAGGAGCCGATCCAGTTGTCCCTGGCCGAAGGGAGTTCCTTCCGCGGTCCCCTGGACCTCGACGTACTCGTCCTGACCGGTCATGACCACGTTCATGTCCACTTCGGCGGCGAAATCTTCCCGGTAGTTCAGATCCAACACCGGTTCGTCTCCCAGGATTCCCACGCTAACCGCGGCCACGGGAGACAGGAGGACCGGCTCCTGAAGAGTCCGTTCCCCATGCAACCGATCCAGAGCCAGGGCCAGGGCCAGGAAAGCCCCGGTGATGGAGGTGGTGCGGGTGCCCCCGTCCGCCTGAAGCACGTCACAGTCCAACCAGATGGTTCGCTCTCCCAGGAGGTGAAGGTCCACGACCGCCCGCAACGACCGCCCGATCAGGCGCTGAATCTCCTGGCTCCTCCCGGAGAGCTTTCCCTTGGCCACTTCGCGAATCATGCGGGTGTGGGTCGACCGGGGAAGCATCCCATACTCGGCGGTGATCCAACCCTGGCCGGCTCCCCGCAAGAAGGGGGGGACCTTCTTCTCGACGCTTGCCGTGCAGAGGACCCGGGTGTCTCCGCACTCCATCAGGACCGATCCTTCCGCATGCCTGGTAAAGCCGGTGGTGACTTTCACCGGCCTCAAATCGTCGGGACGCCGTCCGTCGTTTCTGCGATTCATCACTGTCAGTCGTCTCTCCGCCCGGGAGGGGCCATGTTACAGGAAGGGTTCCCCTATGGAAACGTGGCCGGAAAGCGTGAGTTCCGGCTTCCCCCCCACCAGGAACCGGACCTGATCGATCTCCCCCAGGTTCTCGACCAGCGACCTGGTGATGGAATGGATGGCGCACAATTCCATTCGGATCCCGCCGGCCAGGTTCTCGGCCGTCTTGCGGCTGATGTCCACCACCGCCGTCTTGTCCTCCAGAACGAAGATCTGCCGAATCGTGGCGTCTTGCCGAAAGATCGGGACACCCTCTTCCTCGGGGCCCTGAATCAGTTCGTCCACGATCTGCCGCGCATTGAACACCGGCTCACCCGTTTGCAGGACGGTGCGATCTTCGGACACGAGAAACCCTTCGCCGGGAGCCGTGGCGCCGGGCGCGCAGAAGAAGACACGAACCTCCATTTCACGCGAGGAAGTTCCTGAGCGGGACGGCATGCGAACCGGCTCCGTAACCTGCGGCTCCTCCAGGCCGACTCTTCGCTGCCGTTGCAACTCCGCCTCGGTGAGGTAGTACCCGACTCCCAGAGCGATGATGATCAACAGGAACAGGGAGAGCGCGATCCGCAGCTCGCTCATTCCGGATCACTCCCGTCAGAAGGGCCTTCCAGGAAGGCAACGACCCCCGAAGCCAAGGCCGAAATCAGACGCTGTTGGAAGAGTTGCAAGGTCAGGTTCAACCGGTCCACCGCGTTGGTCAATTGCCCGAACTCGACGACGATTCCCGCGGCCGCCACCGGCTGCAGCACCGTCAATGGGGCTTCGATGACCTGATTCTCAACCTCGTAAGCTTGATTCAGGCTCTCCTGAACCGCCGCGGCCAGATCCCGGCTTCGCGGCTGGTATCGTTCCTGGCCCATTTCCCAGAGAACGAACTTTCCCTGCTCTTCGGGCTTCGGTTCGGGTTCCGGTTGGCTCACCACGATCTCGACGGCGTTCTCCTCCTCCTCGGTCTCCCCGGTTTCCGATTCCGGTTGCGGCAGGTCCGGAGTCTCGCCGTCCTGGAGAGCCAACGACTCCTCGTCCGGTTCCTCCGGCTCCGGCGGAGGTATGACTGGGGGTTTCCCATGAAAATAGACTACGCCGCCCCGCATCTCTGCGTCCGGCGCACGTCCCAGATGGAGGCTCAGGTAGGCTCGAGTTCGATTGGAGTTGCCCACGGCGCTACGCTGGGCCGCGGAGAGATTCACGTCCCGGTCCCGGGTCAGAACCACCTCCAGGCCCCGTTTCCGAAATTCGTCTCGCAACTGCAGCGCAAACTGGAGGGCCAGATCCTTCTCGACAAACCCCTGCTCCCCCAGATCTCCTTCCCAGATGCCTCCGGAATCGCTTCCGCCATGACCCGGATCGACGACAATGACCGGCCTCTCCCGCGGGCGCCGGGTCGTGCTGAGACGGGATCGCCGCGCCGGAGCCGGATCGGGACTTCCGGCAGTGGCCGGGACCGCTCTCGAGGCGCTGGCCGGAGCCCTCCGCATACTGCCGTGGATCTCCACGACCCTGCTCGAGGCGCCGCTGGCTCCGACGTCGCGGTACCGGCGATAGTCCTGACCCTTGTGGATGCGGAACGTTCCGAAGGGGTCCCGGGAGTTGAACTGCAGCGCGGACACCAGACGGGACGAAGCGGTTCCCCGCTTGGCGCCGGGACGAACCCGATAAGGCCCGAACTCCACTTCGACGTAGCCCCGCCGGTCGTGGACCCGGATCGGACCCGGCCGGCTGGTGGTGAACTCGATCCGGACGTGACTGGGGTGATTCGTCACCTCCACCTTCACCCGGTTCAGATCCCGGGGTTCGAACCGATACCTGGCTGCGCCGGTCTTGGAGAAACGCCCCGGTAGGACCGGCGCCAGCGCCCGAATCAGGAAATCCTCCGGGATGTACCAGTCGGAAGGGCCTTTCTTCCATGCCGCGGAGGACATGAGCAGATAGTCGACTCCCCCCCGTACCAGCGGTCTCCCGTCCAGAAAAAGGAGCTCTCCCCCGGGACCGGACAGATTGAACCGGTCATTCGACTCCCAGCCTTCGAGCCGGAGGGCGGAAATCAGGTTCTTGAGGCTGACGTACGACTTGCCGGACCGCCGTTCCATCGCCACCGCCGCCCTTTGACTCCCCAGGTCCAGCAGCAGCTCTCCCCGATTCTGGGCTGGCAATTCGGGGCCGAGAAAGACCAGCATCCAACCGGCGGCCGCGGCCACACGGAACAGGCGTTTGAGGCAGGGAAACGGACACCCCCTCCCCGATTCACCCCGAATTCCGGAAGCGCACAGCGGAGGACACGGCATCAGGCGCAATTATAGTGGAAGGGGTACGGCGACTTTTGCCGCCGGCGGTCAAACTCAGCCGGCGGCGGCACTCGCCACCGCCGGATCCAGCTCCGATTCGGCGACACGCCAGCGGGACGCGTTTCGAAACAACGCCGTCGCCAGAGCCGTGTGCAGAGCGTGTCCGGCCTTGTAGGCCCGGACATGCCCGATCACCGGGCTGCCGCAGAGGGAGACGTCGCCGATCAGATCCAGGACCTTGTGGCGAACGAACTCGTCGGGCGCCCGGAGCTCACCGCTCATGACGCCGTCGTCGCTCAAGACCACCGCGTTTTCGAAGGAGCCGCCCCGGATCAGATTGTTGTCCAGGAGCTGGCGGACTTCACGATAGAAACCGAAGGTCCGGGAAAAAGAGATCTCCCGTGCGTAGACCTCAGGGGTCACCTCCAGGTCCAGCCGTTGGCGGCCGATGACGGGATGGGTGAAATCGATCTCGTAGGTCACGCGAAAAACCGGCGAAGGCTCGATGGAGACGAACTTCTCCCCGTCCGTCAGCCGGATCGGCTTTTCTACCTTGATGAAGGTCCGAGGAGCATCCTGCTCCTCGATCCCGACACCCTGAAACCCCTCCACGAAGGGCTGAGACGACCCGTCCAGGATCGGGACCTCCAGGGAATCGATGTCGATGTAGAGGTTGTCCAGGCCGAGGCCGTAGACGGCCGACAAAAGATGCTCCACCGTCGAGAGCATCACTCCGCGTTTCATGAGGGTCGTGGCCAGGACCACGCGCGAGACGTACCGGCGGGAGGCCTCGATCTCGAAACCCTGCAGGTCGACGCGGCGGAAGACGACGCCGGTCCCCGCCGGCGCGGGCTTCAATTCGACCGCCACCCGGCATCCGGTGTGGAGCCCGATTCCTTTGAGTTTGAACGGCCGGCGGATGGTCCTCTGCATCTGGCCTGCACCGTGTTGCACGTTTCAGGCCAAAAACGAGGAAAGCCTTTATTTTCAGTGGATTTCGTAATTCGAACGCCGCTGCGGGGAGCGCGGAGTGTGACCTGGAGTCCACAATGGTGTGGACCGCAGGACACATACCGTTTAATGGTAAACGCCGTCAGGGGCCGTGGTATTCCGGCCGGGATCAGTCGCTCCGCCGGCCCTTTCTTCTCTTCTCCCGCTCCTTCTCCGCTTCCCGTTGCGCCTTGGCGTCCCGCTCTTCCTGCTTCTTCAGCCGCTTGGCCATCTTCTCTTCCCACTTGGACTTCTTCTTCTCGTCGATGGCCGGCTCCAGGAATTGGGATTCGGGAATCTGCAGGTTGTAGGCCAGGTCTTCAATGAAGAACTGCTGCGAAATTTCTCCGTCCAGGTAGATGTCCGTCCGCAGGGGGGTGTGAACTCCCTGGATGGTGTGCCAGTTATAGAACTCCCACTCCGACTTGTGGCGCAACCCGGTGTCGTCCGTGTACTCGTTCTCCACCTTTTCGGGAAGGTGGCTGCTCAGGTTGAAGAAGACCACCACCGAGTTGTTGGAGGCATCCAGAAACTCCACCGCCTCGAACTCGCCCTGTCCCGCGATGTCGTCGGGCCCGTAGTAGTAGAGGCTCATTCCTTCTTCGTCGAGGCGCTGCTTGATGATGAAGTTGAGGTCCTTCCGAACCGCCTTCAACCACGAATCCAGTTCCTTGTCCGGAATCTCCTCGACCTCGAATTCGCCTTCCAGCGTCCAACCCTTGTTCAACTCCATGTTGTGAACGGCGACGAACTGCTCCTTCTCGTTCTTCCCCCTTTCGTGACGGGATTTGACGGGATCGTAGACGGTCCAGTCCCGATACCGCGTGAATCCCTTGCGGCCCTTCCGGAAGAAGAAGTACCGGCCGGACGATTGGGAGTTCCGGACCTGCAGGTAGGCATCGCCCCCCATGGCCGTCACCGCCGCGTCGATCACCTTCCGGGCCTTCTCGTCACCCGACTCCCGGGCCAGCGACGGCATCACAAGAGTGGTCGCCAGAAACCCCGCCCCGACAGTGAACCAACCGCGCCACCGACATGATCTCCGTAGTTTCTCCAACATGATTGCACCTCTAACAGCCAATGTAGCGAGCGTAGATGGCCCGGGCCTCCTTCTCGTCCTCCGTTCCCCGGATAATGGCCCGTCCGTCGCGGAACAGAGCCAGCTCGTAGCCGTTGACCTCCAATTTCATCATATAGTCGTTCAGGCTCACGCTGCCACTGGGCCGGAGCCGCCGGGCGACTCGGGACAGGTCCGTTCGCGAGTCTCCGCCCGCCTGGACCTGGACCGCGTTCCGGCCGCAGAGTCGAACCGAACGGCGCCCCTCCGTTCCCTTCAGAAAGCGCAGCTCGAGCGCCCCGCAACAGGGACAGTCCGGGACGCGCGCACCCTCCAGCGAGACCAGTTTCATCCGGTTCTCCCAGACATCCGCCTTCAGCATGGTGGACGCCGGCTCGGCGCCCACCAGAATCTTCAGAACCTGGGCGACCTGGTAGGAGGCCACGATATGGACGACCGGCGCCAGGATGCCGCTGGTGTCGCACGTCTCGGCGCTGCCGGGCGCCGGCGGCTGCGGAAAGAGGCACTGGAGGCAGGGCGTGACCCGGGGGCGGAACGCGAAGGCCGTTCCGTAACTGCCGACGCAGGCTCCATAGACCCAGGTCCGGCCGGTAAGGAGGGAGTAGTCGTTCAACAGGTACCGGGTTTCGAAGTTGTCGGTGCCGTCCAGAATGAGGTCGCTGCCGGCACAGAGAGCCTCCGCGTTTCGATGAGTCAGGTCCTCGACCACGCCGTCGACCGTGACTTGGGAGTTCATGGCGCCGAGAATCGACTCGGCCGCCACCGCCTTGGGCAGGGCCAGGCGGGCATGGTCCTCAGTGAAGAGGCACTGCCGCTGCAGATTGCTCTCTTCCACGAAGTCGCGGTCGATCAGGCGCAAGGAGCCGATTCCGGCTCGGACCAACTGCTCCGCGGCCACGCTGCCCAGGGCCCCGCAGCCGACGATCACCACCCTCGACCGGGCCAGGCGTTCCTGTCCCCCGGCGCCGATGGGAGGGAAGAGGATCTGACGCGAGTAGCGCTGGTTCACGGTTCAGCCTCGGAATCGACGGATCAATGCTCCACCGGCACGCCATTCAGCAGTCCCGCATCGTGCATGGCGTTCCACTCGTCCAGAAAGGTCTGGTTCCAGGTCTCCGTCAGGGGATGTTTCATCATTTCCTGGAAGATGTTCCAGAAGATGATGATGCCGTCGGCGCCGTCCCGGAGCGCCCGGTACGCCGTGTCGGCGGAGCGGACCAGGGCGGCGGTGATGAACGGGCGGTGCTCCCAACCCCGGAACATGGCCACACACTCCCGGACCAACTGGGTGGGATCGCCTCCCACCTCCTTGACCGGCTCGCAGAAGGGGAGGATGTGGGTGGCGCCGGCCTGGGCCACGGCCGCCGCCTGGGTCAGGGAGAAGACGGTGGTGCAGAAGGTCTCGACGCCCTGGCGCTTCAGTTCGCGGAAGGCGCCGAGGCCGTGGACGGTGCAGGGGATCTTGAGGATGATCCGGTCCGACATGCGGGTGAAGACCTCGCCGACGCGGAGCAGCTCTTCGGTGGAGTGGCCGTCGATCTCCATCACCACCGGTTTGTCGGTGATGTCCAGGTAGCGCTGGGCGACGTCCACGATCTGGCCGTACTTCTGGACCATCTGGTTCAGGACCACCGTGTTGGTGACGATGCCCGCCGCTCCCAGCGGCAGCCACTTTTCCAGGTCCGCCGGATCGCCGGCCAGCCAGATGGCGGGACCGGTTCCAGTGGATCTTTCCCGGGTGCAGAGTCCTGGATTGTCGTTCTGTTGTGTCACTTTGCGCTCCTAGGATAGACCGAGATTCAGACTCGAAGTTTCAATTTCCAGAGGGAAGAGTGGTCGTTCCGGAGGGCGGGTTGGGGTCCGCCGTTGGTTGTTGAGTTCATTTGTTGGTTCGGAATTCGGCGATAAGGATATCGCCGCCCCATTCGGCGATAAGGATATCGCCGCCCCGTTCGGCGACAAGGATTTCGCCGCTCCGTTCGGCGACAAGGATATCGCCGTTCCTGTCACACCGACCACGGGCCACGGTAATCTTTTGTCAAGAGCCGGTTGGCGCCCGGGTGATTGGTGATGGTCTCGGTCTCCGGATCGAACTCCAGCACCTTGCCCGTCCGGTAGGCGACCTCGCCCAGGTGGACCAGCGCGCAGGACCGATGGACCTGAAGGGCGGGGGCCAACGGTTGGTTGCGGGTCCGGACGCAGTCCAGGAAGTTGGACAGGTGCGTGCCTTTGCCCCGGTCGCGGACGGCTTCTCCGACTCCCATGGAGGGGCCTTTCTCTTCCTTTCGGCCCAGGTAGACCTGGAAGAAACCCCGGCGGGAGAAGACCATGAATCCCTCGGTTCCGTAGAAGGCGTTGCCGCTGTCCACGCCGAAACTTCCGTAGGGGGTCCAGGCCCGGTCTTCGTAGATGAGCACCTTACCCTCGGCGAAGTGGTAGGCCACCATCATGTTGTCGGGAAACTCCCGCTCCACGCCCTCCACGTGGACCCGGCTCCCATGCGCCGTGATCCGGACCGGATGGGTCTGGGGAGCGAGGCCGAAATGCGCCATGTCCAGGTCGTGAATGCCGTCTCCCCCGATGTCCCCGTTGCCGTAGTCGCGATACCAGTTCCAGTAACCGTGAAAGCGGTTGGGATTGAAGGGCCGCTTGGGCGCGGGACCCAGCCACATGTCGTAGTCGACTCCCGCCGGGACCGGGACGTCCGGCACCGCCTTCCGGTGCTTGTGCCGCTGCTTGTTCCAGGCCTTGGACATCTTGACCTCGCCGATGACCCCCGCGTCCAGGAGTTCACGGGCCTTGGCCGTGACCCGGCTGGAGCGCATCTGCGTGCCGTGCTGGACGATGCGCCCGGTCTCCTCCACCGTATCGACCAGGACGCGTCCTTCCCGAAAGACGTGGGAGCCCGGCTTCTCCAGGTAGACGTCCTTGCCGGCTCGAAGGGCCCGGACCGCCATGGGGACGTGCCAGTGATGGGGCGTGGCGATCACTACGGCGTCGATGGAGGAGTCGTCCAGGACGTGCCGGAAGTCCTTGACCAACTTGGGCGACTGTCCGGTGGCGTCGCGGACCTTCTTGGACTCCCGCTCCAACATGCTCTGGTCCACGTCGCAAAGGGTGGCGCAGACGGCATCCGGGACCTCCACGAGACGGCTCACGTGGACGCGACCCATGCCCCGAAGTCCGATGACGGCCGCTACGACCCGGTCGTTGGCCGAAACCCGGCGGGCCGTGGCCGCCAGAGACGAGACTGTGGCCGCGCCGGCGACCGACACGTTCATGAATTCCCGGCGGGTGACGCTTTTCATGCCTTCCCTCCCTCTTGGTTGGAAATGTTTTCAGCCTGGACCTTCCGGATCATCCCGCTGAGCCTCTGGTAGTTGATCTTCATGGCATCGATCCGGGTTCCGCCCGGTGGAATGAAGTGGGTCGCCAGCGACAGGACCGCATCCGAACGATGGTCCTGCAACCGGCGGAGGATCTCCGGGTAGTCCACGTCGCCGGCGCCCAAGGCTCGATACTCGAACTTCAGGTTCAGGCCGTCCATGACGTGAAGGTCCTTCAGGTGCAGGCCGTGCAGGTAGGGGCGAATGTTGTTGAATCCGGCCGTGGCCACGTCCCATTCGCCCGAATTGAAGTTGTCGGCCGGCCCCCACATGACCTTCAACCGGGAGGACCCCACGGCCTCCACCACCCGCCGGAAGTTGCCGGTGGTGTTGGTGTAGTTCCAGGGCATCATGGAGAGCGCCACGTCCACCCCGTGCTTCTCGGCCGCATCCGCCACCAGCGTGAAGGCCTCCACCAGCTTCTCCATGTCGACCCTGGCGATGTACCCGCCCCGGGTCAGCCAGCGCATGGGCCAGGTCGGCTTGCCCGCCTTGTACTCTCCGGGCCAGGCGAAGGTGAAGGACCCCACGGCGCCGACGCCGATCCGGGAGGCGATCTCCATGCACCGCTCCAGCTCCGCCAAGTGGGTTCGGAACCCTTCGTGCTCGGTGAGCTTGTCCTTCTTCAGGTCGGTCAGGTGAATGTGCTTGAAGCTGGAGCCGGCACTCAGCAGGAAGATCTCCAGCCCTTGGCGCTGCACCCGTTCCGCCATGCGGTCCGCCTCGGCGTCACTCATCCGGGCGACATCGACCTCATCCTTGAGCCGGTTGAACCAGACCGACTCCACGCCGATCTCCTTGGCCGTGGCCAACGCCTCGTCGAAGGGGAGTTGAAGCTCGGGCAGGTACATCCCCAGCTTGAACCGGTACCGGTCCATTTCCGCCGGGGGCCCCGCCGCCGGCCGGGCTTCCCCGGCGGACGAGGTCAGCCCATAGGCCGCGACTCCTCCCAGAGCGCTGCCGGCATTTCGAAAAAACTTCCTTCTCTTCATCCGATTCCCCCTTGTTAGTCAGCGGATCAAATCGTCACGGACCTTCAATCGTCAACTCAGGAAATGTTCGCCGCCCGGCCGGGATTACGGATCAGGATGGCGTCCACGGCGTCCTGTCCGACTCCCTCCCGCCGCAGTCGCGGCAGAAAATCGCTCCAGAAATAATCGTATCCCCTACCGCCGTTCGCCCGCAGGTGGGAGAGACGGCAGGTATCTGTGGCCACCAGCAGTTGGTCCTGGTAACCCAATCGGACCAGCGAGGCCAGACGGAGGGCCCGGATCTCATCGGTCGGACAGCCGGGCCACTCATCGACCCAGCCGATGAGATCGAATTCCACGTAAGCGCCCCGGTCCAGAATGGGCAGATAGTATTCCAGGTCCTTTTCCTCGTCGTCGTGGTAGTGGGCGTCACAATGCCCGATGACCACGCGGGACAGGTCGGCTCCCGCAGCCTCCAGAACGTTCAACTGGGCATGGCCCGCCCGTCCCAGGGCGGCGTGGGTGGAGATGAGGGCGCCGGTCCTTTTCTGGGCACCGGCGGCCGCCTGAAACACCCGGGTCTCTCCTTCCGTCAGACGGTATCCGAGGAAATCAGGTTCGGGCCGGTTGTGGCTTCCGATCTCGCCGATGAAGCCGGCCGGAATGCCCGCCCCGCCCTCCTCGATCTCCCGAACGAAGAAGTCCTCGATCTCATCGACGGTGGCCGTTTGCAGCCACGCGGGGTAACTGTCCTCCTGGTAGAAGGCGATGCCGCGAACGATGTGGACGCCGGACGCCTCGCTGATCCGGCGCAGGGCCTCGGCGTCTCCGTCCAGGTCCACCGGGGTCACCTCCAGAATGCCCCGTCCGCCGGCTGCCTTGAACGAACCCAGTTCGCGGACGATCAACTCCCAGTCAATCATGGCGTTGTCGAGGTTGCCGGAGTGGCGGGCGATGTTGCAGTAGAGATGCTCGTGGGCCAGCGCGGGTCCGAGTTTGTCTTCCGGTATCTCTCCGAGGACGGTACGAATCATCCTTCAATCGAATTCGAGCGGAGATCGGCCGTGGTCAGATTCGCTCCAGATGGGGGTCGGCCTCGATCACGGGACCGGAGAGGATTCGGGAAAAGATCAACGCCAGAACCAGCACCAACGCGACGCCGAACACGGCGAAATAAATGAACCAGCTGTTCAGGTTCCGAAAGGGGGAATAGACCTCTTCGTAGGGCTCCTGAACCACCAGAATCCAGTCCAACTCCGCCATCCGATCCCTGATCCGAAACTGCGGCAATCCCAAAAAGACTTGGCGTTCCTCCGCCGGCAAAGCCCGAATTTCGGTCGCTTCGACGAAGCGCCGGCCCGGTTGTTCCAGAGAGACGGCCTCCGGGAACCGGTAGCGCACCGTCCGTTCCGGGCCCAGAATCCCCGTGCCGTCGGCTGCGATGATCACCGCCTCGGTGTTCGGCCCCAACCGGGTCGCACCCACCAGCGCCGAGATCTCGTGGGCGTCAGCGATTGCCTTGATCACACCGATGACCTCGTTCGAGGCGGGATCTCGAACCGGGTAGGCGATCTCCATACCGTAGACGTTGGCGCTCTCGTCGAACTGGATGTCTCCGTGGAAGGGGTTTCCCTGCCCCTCCTGATAGGCGCGCTGCCACCACCGCTCGTCTCCCTGAAAATAGTCGCTGGTCTTGTTGCTGGCGGCGACCAGGCGCCCCAGGGCATCGGTCACCAAAATCTCCCGGAAATCGGCGGTGATGCTGTTGAACTTGCGGACAAATCGGGACGCCTCGTTGTTCAGGATCCCGGACTGCAACCGGGAGTTTTCCGGATCCTGGGTCAGCCAATCCCCTTCCCTTTTCTCCACTTGGCTGTCGAGTTCGGTCCCTTCCAACCGGTTCCGGTTGGAAGCGGACACGGCCTCCAGGATCTCGGACACGCGGGTCAGGTTGCCCACCTCGTTGCTGATCCGCTCCAGGTAGTTCATGAGCTGGGTCTGGGCGCTGTCGGCCGACTCGCTGAAGTGGTTGGCCACCACCTCGGTGTAGGTCGTACGTGCGCCGTTGATCAGCACCACATGTCCGATGATCAAGGGTGGGATCCCCAAAAGCAGGAAGAGGATCAAAATCCTGGGCCGGATACGTATCTTGGATCTGGTCTGTTCAGCCATGGGCCCACCTCCGGTTTTGCGTATGGCGCGGCAGGACTTCCACCACCAACTGCTGAGGTTCATGTTACCCCTCGGGGTGTACCGGATCAATCGAAGCCGGTCCCGGGCAAGGCGATATTCGGCTGAATCCAGCGATCAAAAAGCCGCCGGAAAATTTCTTATTGAAATTGATTTTCAATAGCGTTAATTTCTGTTCGGCGCCCCAGGATGGACAGGCTCCCGTGGAAGGAACTGCATTCGCCTCCTCCGGCCGGTTACACCTACATGGACGCCCGGGACGGTTGGCACGGGTCGGCCTGCGTTGGAGCTTCAACCGTGAATGCCCCCCTCCTCAAACGAGTCGTAGATCCAGAAAGAGGAACCGCCATATGAAACCAATGCCGCACCACTCACGCCGGAGATTTCTTGCGGCCTGCCTTGCCGTTCCCTCCCAAGCCGCCCGGTGGACGGGGTTTCGCGGGGAGGGGACGAGCCAGGCATCGGGAAACGGCTATCCGCTCGAGTGGTCCCCCGGGAAGAACCTGGCGTGGGACACGCCACTTCCCGGATACGGCCAGTCGAGTCCGGTGCTCCATGGCTCTCAGGTGTTTCTGACGGCATTGGAGGGTCCCTACAAGGAGACTCTTTCGATCCTGTCGCTGAGTCTGGAGACGGGAGAACTCCTCTGGCGGAGGAACGTCTCGCCGACCCAGCGGATCAAGGTCAGCAACATGGTCAGCAAGGCCGCCCCGACGCCCGCCGCGGACGCCGATTCCGTCTACGTCTTCTTCGAGACCGGGGAGTTCATGGCGCTCAGCCATGCGGGCGAGATTCGCTGGCAACGAAGCCTGGTCGAGGAGTACGGCGAGTTCCAGGGGCGTCACGGCATCGGCAGCTCCTTGCGGCTCACGGAGAACGGTGTCGTGGCGCTGGCGGCCCACAGCGGTCCCAGCTTCCTGTTGTCGGCGGACAAGAAAACCGGGGAGAACCTCTGGAGAACGGAGCGGCCCCAAGGCATCGCCTGGAGCACGCCGGCCGTCTGCCGGTACCGGAACCAAGAGATCATTCTGGCCGGAAGCGGCGACCGGCTCGACGCCTTTCGCAGCCGGGACGGAAAGATGCTCTGGAGCCTGGACGGATTGGAAGGGAACCGGGTCCCCTCCCCGACTCCTTTCCCCGGCGGCGCCATCGTCGGCTCCAGCAAGAGGGGGCACAACCTGGCCATTCGCTTCCCGGGAGAGGACGAGGCCGGCCCCTCAATCCTGTGGAGAGCCGCGAACGCCACCACCTATTTCTGCTCGCCGCTGGTCTATCGGGACCAGGCCTATTTCGTCAACAAGTCCGGTGTCGCCTATTGCCTGAGCCTGGCCACCGGAGAAGAGCTCTGGACCCGGCGGCTCCAAGGCCAGAACTGGGTCTCCCCCATCGGCGCGGGAGACCAGATCTATTTTTTCTCAATGAGACAGGGAACCGATGTCCTGCGCGCCTCGAGCCGCTTCGAGAAGCTGGCCGAGAATCCTCCGCTGGCGGCCGGCCGTCAGTACGGCGTCGCAGCGGCCGATGCCGCTTTCCTCATCCGCTACGGCGAAAGGCTGATCAAGATCGCCTGATCTTAGCCCCCAAACCAAGGAGAGACGACCATGTTGGATCAATGTCAATAGTATGAATTCCAAGTCCTTTCCCGGCGCGAGAATATCGGAGTCGTCGCATCGTCAGCACCTACAACGGCAACGTCCAGGTATTGGAGACCGCTGATGGCGTGTGGAGGATCGCAGCCCGGCTCCAGGACGACCGGTTCTTTCACCGCATGCTGCCCTACGGCAGGCGGCTGCTATTGGTCGGCGGCGCCAGCATGCGGAGCGGCAAGCGCCTTCACTTCGAGACGATCGTACCGTCCAGTTACGACTGACCCACTGTCGTGGAGCGAGGAATTCCCCTGCCGGGGATTCTGTCCCGGAGCAACCTTTGGAAAACACGCGTCAATGCTAAAAAATGATTTGTGTTCGTCAATTTCGTAGCGACCTGGGTAGAAATCAGGGTTAGTCCGCCCTCCACAGCCGGAGTGGCGTGTACTCTGCGATATGAATGAAATCCCGGTCGGTCGACAACATGACGAGCTTGTGGCTGATGCAGAGCTGTGCGAGCAGCGCATCGATGGTTCCGACCTGTATGCCGTTGCGACGGCATTCGTTGCGCAGGCGGGCCGCGGAGATGTGATCACCGCGCGTCGGGACGATCATGGCCATGGCCGAGAAGCGGTCGATGAGCTGTGTCCGGGCGCGCGGACCGTGGAAACCCTGCAACAATTCCTGAAGCACGAGTCCGGTCGTGTAGACCGTGCCCCCGACGAGTGCCTCCCGGAGGCGCCGCACCTCGGAAACGTCCGGCGGCGAATCACGCCTGAGTGCAATAGACCAGACACTCGTATCCACGAACAGGTTCACTGACGGGAACGCTCGCGCTTGTAGTTGTAGTCGTCGTCCCAATCCAGTGTGCCAAACAGACCGAGCAGTCGTTCCTGACTACGGCGGGCAATGAATTCCCGCAAGGCGCGGTTGACGGTGGCCTTCTTGGTCTTTTCGCCACTGACCGCCAAGGCTTGTTCGAGCAGATCCGGATCTATTCCAAGGTTCGTTGCCATCGCGTCACACTCTACACATTATATTACACAGCGATCTACACAAATACCGCTTTCCAGGAGGCGAGTCGGCGAACACCCGGCGGAATGAGCATGTGGAAATGGAGGACCGGAAGTGGGGGTAGGAAATCCCCCGCTCCTTGAGTGATGAGGAATGGGGGACAAGAATGTCCCCCCTCCTACCGGAAACGAAGGGAGTAAAGGTCGGCGTCTCTCATGGAGATCATGAGACGGACCGAACGACCCGCGAGGCTCTCGACGCTGGAAACGGCCCGCCACTTCACCTCCCGTTCGATTTCGTCCCCGTAGATCTCCGGGCAATCCTCAAGGGAGTAGCCTGGGAACGGATTGCCCGCCTCATCCTGGATCTCCACCCGGATGCTTCCGGCTGCGGAGGTCGAGTAGTTGAGGAACAGCCTCGACCCGGAGAACACGAAGGGCCGGGTTCGAACGGCACCTCCCGGGTAGTGAGCGCGAAGGGACACGAATCCATCCTCACGAAGTACCGCGCGGCGGATCCGGACCTGGTCCGTCTTGCCCTGCTCGGCGTAGTACAGAGACATCTCGCCCGGTGCCGTGGGGACCAGCGTCGGGCCCACCTGGATGGCCCGTTCATGCCAGTTCAAGGGGTTCGGGCCGGGCCGGAGGAACGCCTCCATGAAGCGCCGGTCGAAATTCACGCCGTCCCGGCTGAACATGAAAACCACCTCCGACTGTCCGGGCGCCGGCCAGTCGGCGTGAAACTTCCGGGTGGGGTGATACCGTTTCGGGAACATGAGGATCAGGTCGGGACGCCGATAGTAGGGCACGGCCGAGTTCTTGTAGAGGTGCTCCAGCGGCGTCTCGCCGAGACCGATGTACTCGGGCTCGGACCAGTTCCGGAAGTCCTTTGAAGTGAAACGGCGGATGTCCCGGATCCGGCTGATTTTCTCGACCACTCCCGAGGGGCGCCCGATCAGGACATGGTAGGGTCCCCTGCCCACCGTCTTTCCGTCCAGCGGCCTGCTTCCGCGGCGGTACCAGCCCCGGGCGTAGATGGAATAGCGCCCCCGGGCTTCGTCCCACAGAATGATGTTGTGGGAATCGAAGGCCCCGTCTCCCAGCGGCGGCACGACGATGGGTCCCTGCCGGACCATGCGCCAGCGCAGGCCGTCGGGGGAGACCAGGCCGTACAGCAAGGCGATCTCCCGGCCCGAAGGCAGCTTGGTCCCCTGGTTGGTGATGGCCTTGTAGCGCTCCTGAGGGTCCGCCTCGGGGTTTCCGTCCTTGACGACGGAGACGGACCGGCCGATGCCCCCGGGCACCGGCCAGACGAGATTGTTCTCCCTCGACCCGTCGTGCTCGATGAGGCCCAGCTTGGGCTTCACCCAATGGATCCCGTCCAGACTCTCGGCGTAGGCGGTCAGGATCGGTTTCTCCACCGCCCGGGCCCGATACCACATCCGGTACCGGTATCCGTCCTTGATGACCACCGGATTGTAGATGGCGTGGTCCTCCCAGGGACGGTCGCGCCGCAGAACGACCTCCCGCGGCTCCGGCCGGTGAAGAACATGCCGGACGTTCTCCAGGCTTTCGATCAGCCAGTCGTCCCAGAGAGGCTGGAGCTCGCTTCCCACTTCCCGCACTTCGGAGGGAGCCGGGAAGCCCGTCGAAAACAGCCCGCAGAAGAGCAGGCCGGCGGCCAACAACCAGCCCCGTGCCGGACGCGAGGTCATGTGAGGAAGTCCCCGGGTGAGAAATACACCCCGTAGAGATGGGCCTTGGTCCGGGGGTCGCCCCGGTTGCTGTAGTCCACCATGAAAATCCGTCCGTCCTCCAGCTCCACCCAGGAGGAGTATCCGTTGTCGGGCCGGTGGGTGGCGGAAGGCGTATTGGCGTGGAGCTCCAGCATGTGGTCCAACTGGTACTGGTCGGGATGCTCGCCGCTGTCGGCCCGCCACTCCCACTGGTGATGCGGCTCGGTGTCGTTGCTGACCTGGTAGGCGGCGCGGCTCCACCAACTCGTTCCTTTGCCGTTCTCCGCCCGTCCGAACCACGTCTCCAGCAGCGGAAAGTCGTTGTAGAGAGCCCGGCTCATGACCACCTTGCCGTCGACCTGGACGGTGAACAGGCCCTTCCAGGCGTTGAGCC
Organism: Acidobacteriota bacterium; assembly: GCA_028874215.1. NCBI lineage: Bacteria > Pseudomonadati > Acidobacteriota > Acidobacteriota bacterium. The sequence continues at coordinate 20,248 of JAPPLF010000103.1, read as the reverse complement.
GGACGTTTCTCGGCTTCGTCATGTCCAGTTCGTGCTTCAGGTCGATGCGGCCGCCGCTGGCCCGGTCGGGTCCCAGGTCCCGCTTGGGCGCGTAGAGCCGGAGGCCGTTGCTGCAGACGTCCAGCCTCCGTTCCAGACGGCCGATCTCCAAGGAGGCGACGGGCTGATCCGTTGGTCCCTCGACTCGAAGCACCGCTTCCAGAAACAGGTCGCTCCGGAAGTTCTCGGGAGGAAGAAGAATGTACTGGGTCACGCCGCCGGGAACGTCATCGACGCGCAGTTCCCCCGATTCGAGCTTTACCCGGTCGTGGTAGTGGACTCCGCCCGGCTGGAATCCGGGATTGCGGCGCAGGTCTCCGATCCAGGCGTGGGTGCCCCGGTTCCCCGACCGGTTCCGGTAGGTGACCAGGACCCGTCCGTCGGGCAGTTGCTTGGCGTAGGGACGGTCTCCCGCGAAGGGCATGGGTTCGGGCCGGCTCCAGTTCCGGCCCCCGTCGTTGGAGAAGCAGAGGTACGAGGGATAGCCGTGATGGTTGCTCTCCCTCAGCACACAGGCGAGGGAGCCGTCGGAAAGGACCACGATGGCGGCTTCCGAATGATGGTGGACCGTGTCGGCCGCGACGATGCTCCGGTCCTTCCAGGTCATCCCGCCGTCGGTGGAGCGCATGACCAGGACGCCGATCTTGCGCGTGGCCTTGAAGAAGATCTGGGAGGCCATGAGCAGGGTTCCGTCCGGCAGCTCCACGATCCGGTCCGGCTCGAAACCGGGAACCCCTGTCAGCCGGGGCACGCTCCAAGTCCGCCCCTCGTCCGAACTGAACCAGCTCCAGATCCCGGGGGGCTGGTCCTCGTGGATGTGGCTGAAGTCGTTCTGGTCGCAGATGATGACCAGCCGCCCGTCGCTGAGGCGGCTGATCCGCGGGGTCACCCAGCGCTCCTCGCCCTTTCGAGGGTCCGCCTCCGAGACGACCCGGGGAGTCCCCCAGGTCTTTCCATTGTCATGGCTTTCGAGGGTCGTGAGCCGGGTCGTCTCCTGCGGCCAGTGGGCGTCGCAGTCGTTGTAGACCAGCATCAGCTTCCCGCCGGGAAACCGGATCAGGTCGGGGTTCTTGGTGAAGCGCCCCTGGGGCCGCCAGACCGTGACTTGCCGGTCGGCAACGGCGTCGAGGGAGCGCATTCGGCTGCGGCGGCTGGGGGACGGTGCGGACAACGCGGCTCCGTGAAGAGCCGGGGCGACAGAGGCGAGGACGCCGGCGCCCAGGGTCCGGCTGAGGAAACGGCGTCGGTTCAGGTTCACTCTTTTCATTTGGGGTTTCCCCTCCTACTCGAACCAGAACGAGAAGAGATGAGCTTCTCGCAGCCAGAATTGGAGGCGGATACTCTTTCCACTGAGTGATTCCAGGTCCTCCATTTCATTCCAGACCATGACGTGGTCGGTGGAATCGCCGGTGAAGGTGCGGGACCGGTCGTAGTCCCACTCCGGCAGCCATTGCCCGTCCAGTTCGCCGTCTCCACTCCGGACGGCCACCCGGATGGAGCCGGTGGCGGAAGTTTTCGCGTTGATGTGCAACCGTCCGCCCGGGTGCTTGAGGGGCCGGGTCAGGAGAAACCCCTCCTGGGGCGCCTCGATGGAGACGAAGCCGTCCCTGCGCAGGGTGGCCAGGCAGATGTGCGAGTTGCCCGGCATGCGGACATGGAGCTGCTCGCGCCCCACGTAGTAGAAGTCGAGCCGGTCCTCCCGCTGGATCAGGCCCACCGGCGGAAAGACCATGCCCCAGTCGTAGGTGCCGGCGGGTCCCGTCTCCAGGAAGAGAGGACGGGCCGGATGGCGCTCCCAGTGGATGCCATTCCGGCTCCAGGCCAACTGGATGTCGATCTGCATGTGCTTGGCCGGCTTGGATTCCACGTCGAACGGCTGCTTGTAGTAGAAATTCTCCAGAAATCCCAGGTAGAGCCCTTCGTAGCGCGCCACCGTCATTCCATAGAACGAGGAGGGGTCCAGTTCGTCGGGCCTGAGGATCACGGCGGGTTGGGTCCAGTTGACGAGATCGGAGCTTTCCGAATAGGCGATCTTCCGGATTCGGCTGGCATTGATGGGCGGCCTCCGGTAGAGCATGAAGACCTTCCGCTCCGGGTTGTAGAGAATCTGGTTCTCACAGTCGCTCTGGCCCCGGAAGATGGGGTTCTCCTCCTGGTCCCGGAAGTGGATGCCGTCTTCGCTCAGGGCGATCCGGACCTCCATTCCTCCGCCGGGCATCTGCAGGGTGGCGGGGTTCCGTCCCAGTTCTCCGCTGTGGTAAGCCAGCAGATAGCGCCCCTTGCGGCGCCATTCGGCGGGCAACTCGGTGACCGCGATGGAGGCGCTCCGTCCCGGCTGGGTGAAGAAGATGTTGGGAGCCGAAAGACCCTCGATCCGGTGCAGCTTCAGGTCGGGCGCCGTCCAGGTCAATCCGTCCCGCGACTCGAAATAGAGTCCGAAGTGTTGGCCTGCGGTGCGATACATCCGGTAGCCGTTGGCCCACATGCGGTAGAGGCCCCGCTCCCGGTCGTAGACGACACTGGGAGTGCTCACCACGTGGGTCTGCCTGTGGTCCGGTGAGGCGCCGCCGGTGATGAGGGGGTTGTCCGGGTGCCGCCGCGGCCGATGGACCACCCTGCGGCAGCCGGCCAGGTCCTCGACGACGTAGCCGTCCATGAGCAACTGGCGCCGGTTCCCGATCTCGAGAGGCGGAGTCGGCAACACCGCCCAAGAGCCCTCGATGGAGGTCCCCTTCACGTACTTGGAAGCGGAGAGCTTGTCGCCGGTGACGATGTGCCCCGTCCCGTCGAAGCGGCCCGGTGGTTCCTTGATCCGGGTCTCCGCCTGACCCAGGGCCGATCCGGCGGTGGAGACGAGGCAGAACAGGATCCCCAGCCCAAACAGCGGAATTCGTCCGAGGGCGCGCATGATTCCCCCCTACCGATTCGGATATTCCACGGTCACGAAAATCTGGTGCACGATCACCGGACGCCTCTTGTCGGGTCCGTCTCTACCTGCCGTATCCGGGTCCCGAACCAATCGACCCTCCGCGAACTCGTCCACCAGGGTCCCCTCGTTCCGTTTCCAACCCAGCCAGTCCTTTCGCTTGACGCCGGGTGGAGCCACGATCCCGGGGAACGGTCCTCCCGCCGGAACGTCCGATATGATGCCCAACTCGTTGTTGCCGCTGCGCATGATCCTGGCGGGAACGTCCAGGTGATACCAGGGCTCCTCCCGGGTCGGCGCGGCAAGCAGGGTGTGGTTCAGCCGGACCCAGATGCGGGTGTCCTCTCGACTGTCGGCCGTCCAGAGGCTGATGCGGAAGCGGGCGTTCTCATCGTCGGCGTCCGGTCCCATCAGCAGCGGCAGCTTGGTCTCCACCCGATCCAGGACCACGGGCAGGAGGGCCGACTCGGACCCCTGGATGATGGGTCCTCCGGTGTGGGCCGTGGAGTGGATGCCATAGACCTTGTTCTTGCCCGCCAGAGTCTGGGCCTCCCCCAGTTCGCTGAGGGCCGAGACGAACTCCTCCCGGGTCAGTTCCTGGGTCGGCTCGTTGGCGTAGTTGAACAGATAGATGCCGTCCGCACCCTCCTGGTGGTAATAGGCGGCGCTGGCCCGCATGCCTTCCCGAAACACCGGCCGACCGTAGAGCCCCTCCCAGGCCCCGGCCCGATAGGAGTTGCCGTTGAGGGTGGCGTAGACGGGAACCCCGTGGGCCCGCCCCAGACTCAGGAACTGGTCCAGCCGCAGCCGGCTGGGGAGGTGGCCCATGCCCACAAGCAGCACGTCCACCAGCCCCTCCCGGACCCACACATCGACCTCCATGCCCAGCTCCTGCGACCGTTCCAGGGAGTCCACGACATGGACGGCCAGGGTGTAGGGACGTCCCCGCCGCTCCCCCACGGTATCCAGCCGCTGCCGCGCCTCGCGCATCATTTCGGTCAACAGGTGCGCGTTTTGCCGCTCCTGTCCCAGCGGGAAACTGATGCCCATGCGGTTGAAGTCCAGCTCGTAGCCGTCGAAATCATGGGCGGCGGCGGTCCGCTCGATGAAGTCCAGCCGGTGTTGCCGGACCTCCGGATGGACGAAGTTGAACCCAGACCACAGCATGTGTTCGGTCAGTTCGGAGGCCAGGTGCCGACTGCTTTCAGGGGCCAGCAGGAACTCCGGATGCTCGATCTTGAAGGGATCGTCCAGGTCATGGAGGGAGACGGACCGCCAGGATGCGTGCAGATCGTTCATCCTCAGGGAGGCCCACACCTCCATTCCGCGGGCGTGGCAGGCTTCGATGACCAGGTCCCGCACCTCCTCGTAGGAACTGAAACAGGGCCAGAGCATCTCCGTCGAGGTGTTGTAGGGAGGGTCCGCGCCATTGCCGACGTGGAAGACGTAGGTGTCCACCTGGGTGCCGAAGGTCATGTTGGTGCGGGCGTCGAGGAAGGCCTGATGGTCGGTGATGTCGGCGATCAGCTTCGTGTATGGGATCTTGCGGCCCTGGTCGATGTAACCCCAGGTTTCCTGCGAGGCGGCGTCGTAGTAGAGGATCCGCCGCTTCCGGTCCTTGGGGAAGACCGTCCCTTCGGCGCCGCCGCCTTCGCCTCCTCCCTGGGGAGAGCAGGCGACGGTTGCGAACATGACACCGAAAAGGAGCGTCAACCAGCGATGCAGTCTCATCTTTCCCTCCCAGCCCGTGCCGGCGTCAGGTCCGGAACCGAATGGAATACAGGTCCGCGTCTTTCACGGCGAACCGCAGCCGGACGGGCGTCCCCGACAACGAACTCAAATCGCGTCCAGGCCGCCAGGCGACGACCCGTTCGATCTCGTCCCCCACGAGTTCCCCGCAGTCGGCCAGCCCAAAGCCGTCTACGGGCTTTCCCTGACCGTCCTGAACCTCCACCCGCAGACTGCCCGCCGCCGAAGTGGCGTAGTTCAGGGCCAACTCCCTGCCCTGGAAAACAAGGGGCCGCGTCAGGAGCTCCCCGCCGGAATAGCCTCCGTTCACCGACACGAATCCGTCAATGCGGAGAGTCCCCCTCCGCAGCCGGACCGAGGGGTGCCGATAGTGCTCGACGTAGTAGATGGACATCTCCGCCGGACCGGTGGGCACGATGCCGACCCCCTTGTACATGTTCCGGTCGGTCCAGTTGTCCGGGTCGGGCCCGGGGCGCAGGAACGCCTCCATGAAACGCCGGTCCCAGTGGATGCCGTCGCGGCTGGTCATGAACACGCTCTCGGAAATCCCGCTCGCTGTCCAGTCTTGGCGGACCTTGCGTTTCGGGAAGAAGCGCTTGGGAAACATGAGGTAGAGGTGGGGCGCCCGGTAGTACAGGTCGCAAGCGTTCATGTAGAGATGCTCGACGGGAGCATCGCCCAACTCGATGAACTGCGGCTTGGACCAGGTTCTGAAGTCGGTAGAAACGCTGCGCCGGATGGAGCGGATTCCGGGCGGGTAGGTCTCGAAGACTCCGAACCGCGGGTCCATTCCCCGCATGTAGGCCACGTACTGCCCGAGATTGGGATCCCACAAGGCTGTGTTGTGGGAGTCGAAATGGGGCCAGTGGTCGTCGCCGGTGGCGGTGAGGATGGGGTCCCTGTCCAGCACCGTCCAGTGAAGTCCGTCCGGCGAGACCAGGCCGCGGAGCGTCCCCGGCGGGTCGAACCCGGACGAGAGGCCGATGGCCTTGTAGCGTTCGTGCTCGGGCGCCGCCGGGTTGCTGTCCTTGAAGACACAGACGTGCTGGGCGGTGCTTCCGTGGATCACGATGTTGTTGTCTCTGGAGGGCTCGAATCCGCGGATGCCCCGGGTTTCGTGGATCCCCAGGACCGGCCTCTCCCAATGGATGCCGTCGCGGCTCTCGGCATAGCAGGTGCACGGCTCCGGGCGCCGATCAGCCCGGATCCCGTCCCATACGCCGCCTCCCCGGTACCAGAGCCGGTAGCGGTCTCCCTCCTTCATGTAGACCGGGGCGTAACTCAGGGAGCCCTCCCAGGGACGATCGAACTCGAGGACCACCTCCCGGGGGACGGGACGGTGCAGCTTCAGATCCACCCCCTTCATGGTCTCGATCAGCCAGTCGTCCACGAACAGCTCGAGCCGCGACCCGATCTCGCGCACTTGCGGAGACGACCGGCGGGCGCCGGACGCCATAATCCGTGCCGGTTGAATCAACGGCAGCGACCCTAACCCGAGTGAGGAGATTCTCAAGAAGTCTCTGCGGGATCTGGTCCAGCGCCGCCGCCGGTCGAGTCTGTTTTCCATAGGTGAAACCATCGTTGACCTGGAATGATTGGGGCAGATCCGGACTAACCCCGTGCCGCAGTCGTTGTCAGTACCGACAGTGTAACGTACGATCAAATTCAAGCATCCACGAGGAAATCGGACAATGCCGAGGAGTCCTCACGTCGACGCCCGGATGAAATCTGAATTCTCTGAATCCAATCCCCGTGACACCGAGACACACCCCCGGCGTTTTGTACCCGGGCGGCCGCATGCCGTTTGGAATTTGGTGCTTGGTGCTTTTCTGCCATTTTGTGCTTTATGCACGATACTGTTCCTTGTCCTGACAGAGCCCAACCGTCCCAACATCATGGTCATCCTGGCCGATGACCTGGGATTTTCCGATCTCGGGTGCTACGGGGGCGAGATCGAGACGCCGAACCTGGACGGATTGGCCCGAGGCGGCCTCCGCTTCACCCAGTTCTACAACACGGCGAGGTGCTGGCCCACCCGCGCCGCGCTGCTCACCGGTTACTATGCCCAGCAGGTGGGACGGGATAAATTGCCCGGTGTCCCCGGCGGAAGGGGCGAACGTCCGGATTGGGCCCGCCTGCTTCCCGATATGCTCCGGCCGCTCGGGTACCGCTCCTACCACTCGGGCAAGTGGCACATCGACGGGATGCCCGTGGCCAACGGATTTCATCGCTCCTACTACCTGCGGGACCAGGGACGGTTCTTCAATCCGCAGGTCCACTGGGAGGACGATCGGGAACTGCCGCCCATCGAGCCCGGCAGCGGCTACTACGCCACCACCGCCATTGCCGATCACGCCATCCGGACCCTCAGGCAACATGCGGCCGAATTCGGCGGCCGGCCCTTCTTCCACTACCTGGCATTCACCGCACCCCATTTCCCACTCCACGCCCTGCCCGGGGACATCTCCCGCTACCGCGACCGGTACCGGCGCGACTGGGCTGAAATTCGCCTGGACCGGTGGCGGCGGATCCGGGAAATGGGCATCGTCTCCGGCCGGCTGCCCGAAATGGAACCCGGCGTGGGGCCGATCCGGGAATTCCCCGGAACCCTGGAGGCGCTGGGACCGGGCGAGGTGGACCGGCCGCTTCCCTGGAGCCGGCTGACCCTGGAGCAGCGCGAGTTTCAAGCGGCGAAGATGGCCATCCATGCCGCCATGATCCACAGCATGGACCGGGAGATCGGGCGGGTCCTGGATCAACTTCGCCGCATGGGCGCCTTCGAGGACACGTTGATCCTCTTCCTCTCGGACAACGGCGCCAGTTGCGAGCTCATCGTCCGCAGCGACGGCCACGACCCGGATGCGGAACCGGGCTCGGCCGGCACCTTCCTGTGCCTGGGTCCGGGTGGGTCGACCGTCGCCAACACCCCCTTCCGGCGCCACAAGATGTGGGTCCACGAGGGCGGCATCGCCACGCCGATGATCGTGCACTGGCCCCGCGGCATCTCTTCCCGCAACGAACTCCGCCACAATGTGGGCCATGTCATCGACTTCGTCCCCACTGTCCTGGAGATGGTCGGACTATCGGACTGGCGGAACTCGAACGGCGAACCGGTTGCGGCTCCTCCCCTTCCCGGAAAGAGCCTTCTTCCCGTTTTCGCCAAAGATGGCGCAGTCGCTCGCGACCATCTCTGGTGGTACCACGAGAAGAACCGGGCGGTGCGGTCCGGTCGCTGGAAGCTGGTTTCGGAAGGTCCGGAAGGGCCGTGGGAACTCTACGACCTGGAAGCCGACCGCACCGAAACCACCGATCTGGCCTCGGAGCATCCGGGCAAGGTGCGCCGATTGAAGGAGTTGTGGACGAGAAGGATGAAGGAGTTCCGCTCCCTGGCGCTGGAGATTCTTGCCGGCGGGGGGAGAAGGAAGGTGGAAAGAGGAAAGAAAGGGGAAGAACCAGGGGAACACCGTCGGTAGCTGGAACACGCTTGAGGGATGGCGGGGGAGATTGGCGAAATGGGCGACTATTAAGTCGTCCCTCCAATCCCCCTCGTAGCGGTTCGTCTTTTTGTGGATAGAAACGTTAACTCTTACAAGCGTACAATTATGACCATGCGAGTTTGGTCTGGGTTGCTCGCGTAACGAAAGACGATGAGATCATGAGGCACCTGCGTTTCGAGGACATTCCACTCGGACAAGCTCTCTTCTTGATGGATGAGAAGTGGAGGAAAGCATACGAGGTGTGGTTGAACAAAGTCATCGAGAATCGTGGTGTGGATGAACCGCAACCTGGATCCGTCTTGTTCGTGACCGCGGCAAAAACTCGGGAACGAGGAGAAGCCATCGAGTTGGAATGGCTTGTCGATGGTGGTGTTCAAACCACCATCCCGGTCAGAGTCACCTTCCCTCGTTCGGAGTTCGTTGACTGCATCGAGTCCAGGGAATATGACGAGAAGCCTCACCTCTTTGCTCGAAGTTCGTGGCTTGCCAAGGTTTTCGGTTCCATCGAACCTTGGGAAATCCTGGCGGACCAAGAGTTGACGAAATCGATCAGACAGGGCTTGGCGGAAGCAGCAGCGGGCAATCTGATGAGCCACGAGGACGTCTGGGATTGACATGGACTATCAAGTATGCAGCCAGTGCCGCACGTGCGATCAGGAAACTCGATCCAACTGTCCGAAAGCGTATTCGTGAAACCCTGCAGAAACTCAGTCAGGACCCGTAACACGGCAAACGGCTACGCCTTGGCTTGACGGGCTTGCGTGCCTGGCGCACCGGACGTTACCGCATCATCTATCGACTCATCGAATCTCGCATTGAAATCCTCGTCGTGGCGATCGGCCACCGGCGTGACGTGTACAAGAAAATCCAGCGCTGATGCTCGTGAGAGAGTGTGGGAATTCGAGGAAAGAGGAACCAGGGAAGAGGCAGGAGAGGTAGAAGAATCGACTGGAAAGTCGTCCCTCCTCAACAGACGAACGAGGGCGCTCACAAGGGGCGCCCCTGCATATTTTGCACAAGTGAGGGGAACCGAGTGAGACGGAAATTTAGGAAATCGGTCCTCGCGGGCCTGTTGGGATTCATTCTGACTTCGCTGGCGCCGGGGGAGACCGGAAACCTGGGAAGGCTCACGTACCACCCTTGGGTTCGAGGGCCCTCCCCGCAACCAGGGCAGCACCTGATGGAGATCCCCTCGGCTCTGGTTTCTGAAGACGGACGGAAGATCGAGTCAGCGGAGGATTGGGACGTGCTCCGGCGACCCGAGCTGGTTCGGGTCTGGACACGGATTCTGGGCAAGCTGAGTCCCGCACCGGAGGACCGCCGCTGGTTCGGGGACATCACGAAGACCCAGGTTTACAGTCGCCAGGAGCGTGACGGCTATACAAGGATCCACCTGGGACTTGCCATGGAGGTCGATTTCTACCAGGACCACCTCTTGCTGATGCCCACGAACCAGGGATCCGGTCCGTTTCCGGCCGTCATCGCCTGGGCGGCCACCAGTTCCGACTACGATGCGCCAGAGCAATGGTGGGGCAGCTACCTGGCGCGCCGCGGCTTCGTGGTCCTGACCAGCCAATCCTTCATCAAGAAGTACCGGGAGGGCCGGAGCTTTCGCAACGGGGTGCACGAGACACTCTATTCCCGATTCGGACACTGGCTGCCCATGGGCAAGATGGTCCACGACGTCTCTCGGGAGGTGGAATACCTGAGTTCCCTGCCGGAGGTGGACGCGGACCGGATCGGTTTCATGGGATTCTCCCTGAGCGCCAAGGCGGCCATCTACGCCGCCGCCCTCGTCCCCGAGATCAAGGCGACGGTCTCTTTCGATCCGGGAGTCGCCCTCAACGGCAGGACCAACTGGTTCAAACACTGGTACCTGGACTGGCTGAAACGGTTCCCAGGCATCCGCACGCACGATTACCCAATACACGACCTGCGCGGCACCGTCCTGAGCCTGCTGAACCCCGATGTGGGTCGGCCCGGACTCGAGCGCAATCACCACGAACTGATGGCCATGTGCGCACCCCGGGCCTTCATGCTCATCGGCGGGCGCATGGCCGACCTGCACAACGAGGGTTACTGCAACCGGGCGGCGGAAGTCTACGAATTTCTCGGAGTCCGGGAACGATACGAATACGTGCCCACGCCGGACGGACACTCGGCCAACGGACCCCACATCGATCCGGCCTGGCAGCGGTTCCTGCACAAGTGGCTGGTCGAGACACCGATTGATTTCGCGGGTTACGAAAGATGAGATTCGTGGAACGCCACCCCCGATTCCATCGAGCCGGCAGAGTGCGGCTCCCGGCGGGAGGCCCGTCCCCGATGCAATGGAACGCGGTGATGGAACAGTGGTAGGCTAGGGCCATGGTTCGCCTTCTCCTAACAGTCTTGATCCTCACTGCTTGCAGTTGTTTCCATCTGCTCGCCGCGGCGGAGACGGCGCGGTTTTCCGCGGACCAGATCCAATTCTTCGAAAACCGGATCCGTCCGGTCCTGCGGAACAAGTGTTCCGGCTGTCACAACGACAAGCTGCCCACCAGCGGCCTCTCCACCGACAGCCGGGAGGGGCTCCTCAAGGGTGGAAACCGGGGCGAAGCCGTGGCCGAGGGCCTGCCCGGGGAGAGCCTTCTCGTCCACGCCATCAGGCGGCAGGGCGATTTGAAGATGCCTCCAGGGGAGGCGCTGGCCGATCAGGAGGTTTCGGCGCTGGTCCGTTGGATCCGGATGGGGCTTCCCTGGCCCGACCCGGCGCCGGACCGGGCCAGGGCCATGGAGGACCCGTCGAAACACTGGGCGTTCCAGCCCATCCGGCGTCCCGCGGAACCGGCAGTGTCCGACGCCGGCTGGGTGCGCAATCCCATCGACCGCTTCATCCTCGCCCGCCTCGATCAGCAAGGTTTGAAACCATCGCCGGAAGCGGAGAAGGCCACCCTGATCCGCCGGGCCTATCTGGACCTGGTCGGACTGTTGCCCCGCCCCGAGGAGGTGGACGCATTTCTGGAAGATACGCGCTCGGACGCCTATGAACGGCTCATCGACGGATTGCTGGGGTCGCCGCACTACGGCGAGCGCTGGGGACGCCATTGGCTCGATCTGGCCCGCTACGCCGACTCGGACGGCTACAACAACGACCTGCCCCGCAAGATCTGGAAATACCGGGACTGGGTGATCGAGGCCCTGAACCGCGATCTTCCCTACGACGAGTTCGTGATCGAGCAGATCGCCGGCGACCTGATGCCCGAGCCCACCCGGGACCAGGTCATCGCCACGGGATTTCACCGCAACACCCAGTTGAATCTGGAGGGGGGCATCGACTTCGAACAGTACCGCGTCGAGGCGGTGGTCGACCGGGTGCATACCACGGGCGTCGTCTTTCTGGGTCTGACCCTGGGCTGCGCCCGCTGCCACGACCACAAGTACGACCCCGTCTCCCAACGGGAGTTCTACCGGTTCTTCTCCTTCTTCAACAACATCGACGAGTTGAGCGGCGAGTACAAGAACCAAGCCGGACGCGCCCGCGCCTACGAGCCGATCATGGAGTTCGGCACCCCCGAACAATTTGCGCGGCGTGATGCCATCCAGGCCCAGCTCAAGGCGATGCGGGAGGAAAACGAGAAGTACGAGGAACTGTTGGTTTCCAGGCAGGAGGAGTGGGAGGCCAACCTGGACGAAGAAGCCCGAGCCAAGCTGACCCCGGGCCATCTGGCCGCTCTGAAGATTCCCATCGCGGAACGCCATCCGGAGCAGCAGAGGTACACGCGGCGCGCCTATTTCCGGCAGGATGCGGGACATCAGGAACGAACGAAAGCGCTGGCAACCGTCGGGGAGCTGAAGCCCGACATCCCCAGCACGTTGGTCATGCGGGAGTTGCCCGAACCCCGTCCGACCCACGTACTGCTGGGAGGCGATTTCCTGCAGAAGGGGATTCAGGTCTGGCCCGGAACCCTGGCCGTGCTGCCGCCGTTGCCCGAACGTGAGAATTACACTCGCCTGGACCTGGGCCACTGGCTCGTGGACGAGAAGAATCCCCTGACGCCGCGGGTCACCGTCAACCGGATCTGGCAGCGGTATTTCGGTACTGGAATCGTCGAGACCAGCAACGATTTCGGAACCCAGGGCACCCCTCCCTCCCACGCCCGGCTCCTGGACTGGCTGGCCTCGGAGTTCGTGGCTCAGGACTGGAGCCTGAAGGCCATCCATCGCCTCATTGCCACCTCGGCCACCTATCGGCAATCGTCCCGGCACCGCCCCGATCTCAGGCAGGAGGACCCCCGCAACCGCCTGCTGGCGCGGCAGAACCGGCTGCGCGTCGAGTCGGAAGTGATTCGCGACCTGGCGTTGTCGGCGAGCGGCCTCCTGGCGCCGAAGATCGGCGGGCCGAGCGTGTACCCGCCGCAACCCCCCTGGGTCATCATCAAGAATGGCGCCAGGCCCGACGGGAGCCATGAGCGATGGCCGGAAAGCAAGGGGCAGGACCGGTATCGGCGAGGACTGTACACCTACTACTGGCGACTCAGTCCCCACCCGGCTCTGGCCGTCTTCGACAGCCCGGACGCCATGTTGACGGTCACCCGCCGAAACCGGTCGACGACGCCGTTGCAGGCCCTGACGCTTCTGAACGACGAAGGATTTCACGAGTTCGCCCAAGGCCTGGCCTACAGAGTGCTCAGAGAGCTTCCGGACGGCACGGACTCGGAACGCCTCGACCATCTCTTCAGAATCTGCCTGACCCGGACGCCCCGGCCCCAGGAGAAAGCCCGGCTGGAGCGCCTGTTGACCACCCAGCGCCAGGAGTTTGGCGCCGATCCGGCGGAGACGGAAGAGATTCTGAGCCTTGCCATGCCGGACGGAAAGAAGGGCCAGGAGGAGGCGGTCTGGTACATGGCGGCCAGCGTGCTGCTCAACGTAGACGAGTTTTTCACCCGGGAATGACAGGCCGAGGCCCAAGAGGAAGGTCGGGATGGAAATGACGAATTACGGGCTCCAGCTTATCGGTCAGACACGGCGCCATTTCTTCGACCGGTGCTTCGTCGGTCTGGCCAACGTTGCCTTGGGCCAGTTGTTGAGCGACGGCAAAATGTTCGCCGCCGGCGACAGCCGCGCCAGGAACCCCCTCGCCCTCCGGCAACCCCACTACGAACCCAAGGTCAAACGGGTGATCTACCTCTTCATGGCCGGCGGGCCGAGTCAGTTCGAGACCTGGCTCTACCGGCCGGAACTGGCCCGGTTGAACGGCCAGACCGCACCCGATTCCATCCTGGAGGGCAAGCGCTTCGCGTTCATGGAACGTTTCACCAAGGTGAAGCCCAAACTGCTCGGTCCAAAACGGAAATTCGCCCAGCACGGACAGTCGGGCACCTGGGTTTCGGAAGTGTTCCCCCAGATGGCCAAGGTCGTGGACGACGTGGCCCTGGTCCAATCGGTCGTGACCGAAAACTTCAATCATGCTCCCGCCAAGCTCTTCTGCAACTCCGGATCGACCCGCTTCGGACTGCCCAGCATGGGCTCCTGGGTGGGTTACGGACTGGGCAGCGAGTCGAAGGATCTCCCCGGATTCGTGGTCCTCCGATCGGGGGAGGCGGACCTGATGGGCGGCGCCTTCATGTGGAGCAGCGGATTTCTGCCCACGGCATACCAGGGCGTCGAGTTCCTGCGCTCGGCCGTTCCGATTCCCAATCTGGCCAGTCCCAAGGGTGTCTCGATCCAGCGTCAGGGGGCAAAGCTGGCCGCCATCCAGGATCTGAACCGGATGCATGAGAAGGAATACGGCGACCCGGAAATCGCCACCCGGATCGCCTCCTACGAGATGGCCTTCCGCATGCAGACCAGCGGCCCCGAGCTGATGGACCTGAGCAGCGAAAGCCAGGCCACCCTGGACCTCTATGGAGTGACGCCGGGCGAACCGTCGTACGCCACCAACTGCCTGCTGGCCCGCCGCATGATCGAGCGGGGCGTCCGTTTCGTCCAGCTCTACCACACCGGCTGGGACCATCACGGGAACCTGAGCGAGAGGATCGACGAGGTGTCGATGGAGACCGATCGTCCCTCCGCCGCCCTCATCACCGATCTCAAGCAGCGCGGCCTGTTGGAGGACACGCTGGTCATCTGGGGCGGCGAGTTCGGACGAACCCCCATGGCGGAATTCCGGGAGAGTGTCGGCCGCAACCACCACATCGACAACTTCCCCATGTGGTTCGCCGGCGGCGGCATCAAGCCCGGTCAGACCATCGGTGAAGTGGACGACCTGGGATTCTTCGTGACCAAGGACAAGGTGGAAGTCCACGACGTCCAGGCCACGATCCTTCACCTGCTGGGAATCGATCACACCAAGCTCACCTACCGCTACCAGGGCCGCGACTTCCGCCTTACCGATGTCGGCGGCCACGTGATCGAGAAGCTCCTGGCTTGAGACGGGAAGCCGGAAAGACAGCCTCTTCCACCTCGCCGGAGCACGCCTCTCCCGACGGCAAGGCCAGATTCATTCTTCTGCTGACCTTTGGTCTGGTCCTGGGGGCAATTGCCTCCGGCAACCCTCCCAAGACCCAATTCCCTCGAGAAGATCTGGATGCGATGGCAAACCGGTTCGGCGGGAGGATCGGCTTCTTCGCCAGAAACCTGGCCGATGGCGCCGAGTATTCCTGGAACGGCGACCAGCGTTTTCCGCCGGCCAGCGTGATCAAACTGCCGGTCATGATCGAACTTTACCGGCAGGCGGCAGCCGGCTCGTTGGACCTGGACGCCAAGGAAACTCTGCCCCAGGACATTTCGACCCACGGCAGCGGCGTCCTCAAGCGCCGCGACGGGCCGGTCTCCCTCACCTTGCGCGAGTACTGCCGTCTGATGATGGTGCACAGCGACAACATGGCCACCGACCTGGTAATACACAAGGTGGGGCTGGAGGCGGTCAACCGGTTTCTGGGGGAACTGGGACTGAAAAACACCCGGGCTTCCATGGAGCTGGGCCGATGGCATTACCTGATCGTCGGTCTGGCTGACGCTCCCATCTCTCGAAAAAACGATGCCCGGATCCTGGAACACATGCGCGCCGGGAAGTTCGACGATGGCTTGGGTTACTCCGATTCGCTGAACAACAATGTCTGCGGTCCCCGCGACATCGGATCGCTTCTGGCCAAGCTGTATGGCGGCGAGTTGGCGAGCCGGGAAGATACCGGCGAGATGTTGGACTTGATGCGCGCCTCCACCCATAAACGAACCATTGCCAAGTACGTCAGAGAAGGCATCCCCGTAGCCAACAAGTACGGAGGAAGCCGGCGGATCGCCGCCGACTCGGGAATCGTCGAGTTGCCCGTTGGGCCGGTGGTCATCTCCGCCTTCGCTCTGAGCGACGATCCGGGCGACCGGTCCGGCCGCGAGATCCTGGCCCGGATGTCACGTCTCGCCGTCGCCTCCGTCGACCCGAACGCCGTCAAGCCACACACGGGCCGCTAAGACATTCGGCCGGCAGGGAGAGCCGCGACGGCTCTCGCCGCAGCCCTTCCACCTTCTTGACTCCGATCTCCCACCGAGACTCTAATGATTCGTATGTCCCGCCTTTTCATTGCCATCTCCTCATTCCTGATCTTCATGAGTCCGCTCTGGGCACGCGTCGTGCGGGTGGAGATCCAGGAGAGGGATTCGCTGCTGGGGGGTGAGCCCTATCCCCTCGTGGGCCCCTACGAGAGGATCACTGGACGGGTGCACTTCGCCGTCGATCCCGAACTGGGGCCCAACCGGATCATCACCGACATCCGGAAAGCCCCTCGCAATGATCGGGGTGAGGTGGAGTTCTCCTCCGATTTCGTGATGATGAAGCCGGTCCGGGTGGAGCGAGGCAACGGCGCGCTGCTCTACGAGGTCTCCAACCGGGGCGGGAAGAACATGCTGGGCTTCTTCAGCCTGGCCCGGTTCAGACGCGATCCCAAGGTCCGCGAGGACTTCGGGGACGGATTTCTCATGCGCCGCGGTTTCACGCTCCTCTGGCTGGGTTGGCAGTTGGACCCACCGCACACTCCCGGAAACGTTCGTGTGTATCCGGCCGTCGCCCGGGATCCGGAAGGCCCCATCACCGGACTGGTGAGGTGCGACTTCGTGCCCAAGACCCACGTCGAACACCGCCTGCTCTCGGACCGCAGGCATATTCCCTATCCCGTGTCCGATCCCGACGACCCCGAGAATTCGATGACGGTCCGGGATGCCGTCGAGGGTGAGCGCCAGACGATTCCCCGCGAGCGCTGGAGATTCGCCCGCATGGAGGGGGGCCGGCCGGTGCCCGACCCGACCCACGTGCTGCTGGAAGGCGGATTCGAGCCCCACAGGATCTACGAAGTGGTCTACCGGGCCCAGGACCCGCCCCTGGTAGGACTGGGCCCCACAGCGGTGCGGGACATGATCTCCCACCTCAAGTACGAGGACGATCCGGTGCTCTCCATTCCCCGGGGCGCCCTGAACCGGGCCCTGGGGTACGGCAGCTCCCAGAGCGGCCGGTTCCTGCGGACCTTCCTCTACCACGGTTTCAACGAGGACGAGCAGAACCGGCGGGTCTTCGACGGACTCATGCCGCACGTGGCGGGTGCGGGACGGGGCAGCTTCAACCACCGCTTCGCCCAGCCGTCCCGGGACGCCCAGCCCTTCGCCAACTTCTTCTATCCCACCGACATCTTTCCCTTCACCGGCACGGCCCAGACCGACCCGGTGACCGGCCGGACCGACGGGCTGCTGATCCACTTTGCCCGGCCTGAACTCTGCCCCAAGATCTTCTACACCAACTCGTCGTACGAGTATTGGGGCCGCGCCTCTTCCCTGATTCACACCACCGTGGACGGAACCGGGGACGTGGAGCCGATGGATCAGGTTCGCCACTATCTCTTCACCGGCAGCCAGCACTCCCCGGGACGCTTCCCTCCCGACCGGACGACGGGAGAACACCTCAACAATCCGCTGGAGATTCGCTGGACGATGCGCGCCCTGCTCCTGGCCCTGGACCGCTGGGTGGCGGAGGGCACGACCCCGCCCCCCAGCCGCTACCCGCGCTTGGACCAGGACACACTGGTCCCCTTTCCCGAGTTCGACTTTCCCCGTTTGCCGGGAGTTCGGGCGCCCACCCGAATCCACCGGGCGTACCGGGTGAATTACGGTCCCCGGTTTCGTTCCGAGGGCATCGTGAGCATCCAGCCGCCTCGAGTCGGCGAACCCTTTCCGATCCTGGTCCCCAAGGTCGACGCCGACGGCAACGAGTTGGCGGGGATTCGCCTTCCGGAAGTAGCGGTGCCCCTGGCCACTTACACGGGATGGAACCTCTTCGGCCCTGGAAAGGGGCCGCCGACGGAAATTTGCAGCTTCCGTGGCTCCTGGATTCCCTTCGCCCGGACCAAGCGGGAGCGACTCGAGGCGGGTGACCCGCGCCTTTCCATCCAGGAAAGGTACGGGAGCCGGGAAGAGTACCTGGGCCGCGTCGCCGCAGTCGCCCTTGCGCTCCTGGATCAAGGATACCTGCTGTCCCAGGATGTTCCCCAAGTCGTCAAGGGAGCGGCTGCACGCTGGGATTATCTGATGCGCTGAACGACTCGATCCGAGGACACCATTTCGACGAAGAATCTTCTGGCGGCAACTCTCCTCCTGGCGTCCACTCTTCCGGCCGGCGGCCGGCCGGTTCAAACCACGACCGATCTTCCCGATTGGGTGGGCGCTCCCGTGGAGCGGGACCGGCACACCACCCTCTTGGCCCGCTTTGACGCACCCGGCGGCATCCAGCCCGACTACGAGCGCGACGGGATGGGCGCGGCCGGACGCAACTACGACGCTTCGGTTCCCGGCAGGATCGGCGGCGGGATCGAGATCGACATCCCGGGAGCCCAGATCAACCTTCGGGCCCACGGCAACATGCGACCGGACCGCGGGACCGTCCAGTTTTGGGTCCGAAGCAAACCGGGACGGAACATCTGGCGGGACGGGCTCAGGCACTGCCTCTTCTCAGCGGCCGCCGTGCGCCGCGACCTGGAACTGTGGAAGACGAGCGACAACCGGTTGAGGCTCTCCTGGGCCGGCCGCCACTGGAAAGGAGACGGCGAGGTGGTGGGCGCCCTCGACTTTCCGGTTTCCGAACTGGAGGCCGAGGACTGGCATCATCTGCTGTTTTCGTGGGACGACCGGAAGGGGCGGCTCTGGCTGGCCCTGGATGGCCGGCTCCGGAGTCTCTCGGTGGACAAGCCCCTGGAGATGGAACGCTTCCACATTCTGTTTCTGGGAGCTTCCTACTATGGGGGAGTGGGCCGAGAGGGCCTCGATCCCCGGGTCGTCCTGCAGACTGCCGGGGCGCGCTTCGACGAGCTGAAGATCAGCGACATGACGGTCCAGGAGATGCTGGCGCTACGGGGCCGGGAAACGCACCTGCCGGAGAAGGCGGCGGTGCGGGTCACGGACGCCGTCTGCCGCCACCTGGATTTCATCAGCCGGCTCCAAATCGATGGAGCCTGGAGCGCCATCCTCTACGCTTGGCCTCACCTGCTGCCGGGGGAAACCAGCTACCGCACCTACTTCCATCCCGGCCTGGACCATTTCATGGAGCTGGCCCACGGCAGGAACGGCACGCCGGGAGCGGGACGACTCTTCCTGTACGCGTATCAGGTACTGGGGGACCAGCGCTACCTGGAAGTGGCCCGGAAGGCGGGAGAATGGCTGCTGTCGGCCCAGCAGCCGGAGGGCTACTGGGTCAACCATTACGACCGTCACACCGGCGGTCGGCCGACACCCCGGCGAGAGGTCCTCACTTCCCACCGGCGGACCGTCCACCGCGACTATCCCACTTTTCAGGACGGCCGCCAGAGCCAGGCCGCCCTCTTCATGGCCCGGCTTTACCTGGTGACGCGGGAGGAGCGGTGGCTGGAGGGCTTCCGGCGCTCGGCCGACTTCATCCTCACGGCCCAGAACCCCAACGGCAGTTGGGGCTACACCTACAACCTGAAGGAAGGCCGCAGCGAGAACCGCAACCAGGACCCCCACGGGGCCGAGTTCGACAACGGGAACCAGCGCAACCAGCTTCGCGTGATGCAGTTGGCCCATCACCTGACCGGCTCGGACAAGTACCGGGACGCCATCGTTCGCAACGGCGAGTGGCATCTCGCGGCCCAGTTGGGTCCCCCGACCTACGGCTGGGCCCTGGCTTACGACGGGCGGAACCAGCCGGTCTGATCCCGGGTCTACCACCCTCCGGGCCTTTCTTCCGGGTCCAGCGTCCGCGCCTGTGAGAACCTCTTCTTCCTTTATGACCTGACCCGTGACCGGAAATACCTGGAACCGGTCGCCCGTTACCTCGACTGGGAGAAGAGCGCTCTGATTGAGGTGAACGTGGGCGGAGAGAGAGTGCCGATGCGAAGCCAACTGGTGGACCACAGGACCGGCCGCCCCATCGCCGTGGACCTCAAGAATTGGAAGACCTATTTCCTGGACACCCCTCAGGATCGGGCGGCCTTCCTGAACACCGGTTCGGCGGTGTGGGCCAACCCGGATCAGCTTTCGGAAGAGGATTTTCCCTGGTCCTTATTCATGAAGAGGCCCGATGGGCCGCGGCTGGAACCGGAACTACGAAAGCGCCGGGACGGACCGCGGCCCGGGCCCGTCCGCCTGACCCGGGCCCAACTGGCCGAGTCCGTTTCCCGGTTTGCCGGTGAGGAGTTGGGGGAAATCCTGGCTCAACAGAACGAGAAAGGAGTCTGGCCAGTCTTGAGCACCAGGCCCGGCGCCCAGGGTTCCTACAACATCGGGGCCTATTTCCCGCTGGTCGAGTCCCGCGTCTACCAGTTGCTGTCGCTGCTGGAGCGGTCGAAGATCCTGTCGGGAGAGATCCAGCGTGAGATTTGGAGCTTTCCCAGCCTCATTGGGGATCGGGAATACGACCTGCGCCACCGGAATTGGATGTCGGAGAGGTAAGAGGAAAGCTCCCCCGCCGGCTGGAGCGGCGGCTGGAGCGGGGGGGTTAAGCCCCCCCCAACCGGGGGGGGGGGGGGGGTGGTAAATAACCACCAAAAACGCCACGGTG
>JAPPLF010000102.1 GCA_028874215.1 Acidobacteriota bacterium | reverse complement strand
AGGGGGAAGTGGGCGTCCGCGTGGCATGGCAGTCTCCTTTCCGGTTGAGGAACTGGCCATCATAATACAGGAACTAACGGGACACTACACTAGGAGTTAACTACAGCCTCGAGAATCGGGGAAAAGGAGACCATGAAATGATCGCTCTTCTGGTCACGATCCGGATTCAGCCTCCGCATCGGGAGGCTTTCATGGAAGCCATGCTAGACGATGCCCTTCACTCGGTCCAGGACGAGCCGGGTTGCCTGAGATTCGACGTGCTGGAGGATCCGGACGACCCGAACCGGATCTTTCTCTATGAAGTCTATCGGGACGAGGCGGCCCTGGAAGCTCACCGCCAGGCTCCCCACTTTCTGCGCTGGAAGCACACGACCCGCAACTGGTTCGACGGCGAGGCGCTGGTGGAGCAGGCGGTGTCGGTGTTTCCGGCGGACGAGGACTGGGACGGCTGAGCTCCACGTCCAGGGGATCGTTCCGGAGAGTCCGGCGCTGTTCAGTCGAGGAACCGCTCCAATCGGTCCAGGCCCTCCTCGATCACGTCCATGCCCGTGGCGAAACTGAGCCGCACGCAACTGTCCAACCCGAAAGCGGCGCCGGGCACCACGGCCAGATGCGCCTCCCCCAACAGGCGCGTGGTCCACTCGACCGAACCGGAAACCCCAAGGCGGGAATAGGTCGCCGAAACGTCCGGAAACACGTAGAAGGCCCCGGCCGGTTCGGGACAGACCACTCCGGGAATGGCATTGAGCCGGGCGTGCAGGACCTTGGAACGCCGTTCGAACTCTGAGCGCATCTCTTCGACGCATTCCTGATCGCCGGTGAGGGCCGCAGCCATGGCGTGCATGGTGAACGTCGCCGCGCCGCTGGTGGTCTGGGACTGGAGCTTGCCCAGGTTGCGGATCAGGTCCTGGGGCCCCGCTACGTAGCCGATCCGCCATCCGGTCATGGAATAGGTCTTGGACATGGAGTTGAAGGTCAAGGTCCGCTCATAGGCGTGAGCGGACGTGGCCGCGAAACTCTTGTAGGTCCGGCCGCCGTAGAGGAGCCGGTCGTATATCTCGTCGCTGATCACCGCCACGTCGTCCCGGTCGGCCAGGACCTCGGCCAAAGCGTCCGTCTCCTCCGGACTGTAGACGGTCCCGCTGGGATTGCTGGGAGAGTTGAAGATGACCGCCGCGGTTCGAGGCGTCAGCGCGTCCCGAAGCTGTTGGGGCGTGATCTTGAAGTCCGCATCCACCGTCGCGCTCACGAAGACCGGCACGCCGCCGGCGATCTTCACCTGCTCCGGATACGAAACCCAGTAGGGCGCGGGGATGATCACCTCGTCTCCAGGATCCAGGAGAGTGGCGAAGGCGAGCCAGAGGCCCTCCTTTCCGCCCACGGTGACCAGAATCTGGGAGGGAGAATATTCCAGCGAGTTCTCCCGGCGCAGTTTCTCGACCGCGGCCGCTTTGGCCTCGGGAACTCCCGACGCAGGTTTCGCGTACTTGGTCTCTCCCGCTTCAATGCAGTCCAGCGCGTGTTTCCGAATGTGAGCGGGAGTGGGAAAATCGGGTTCCCCGGCTCCCAGACTCACCACGTCGACTCCCGCCCGGCGCAACTCGGCTGCCCGGTTGCTGACCGCGATGGTCGCCGACTCCTGAAGCTGCATGAGGCGCTGTGAAATCTTCAATCCTGATCGCTCCTGAACACTCATGGCGGGGAGTTTAGTCGGGGGGTCGGACGCTGTCAATTGGACCCGCCGGGCCGCAATCGGGCCCGATGGCGTTGACCCGCAAGGGGGTTTCTGTAAGGCTTCTACGGGATGACGGCCGCGAGGATTCGGGAATGAAACCGTTGGCGGTGATATTGATTCTGCTGGTGGCTTTCGTGGCCGGTTGGGCCCTCGCCACTTGGGACTCGTCGCCTCCCGAAGTTGTTTGGATCGATCCGGCCGGAACCGTCGGTCCCAAGACGGAGATCCAGGTGGAGGCCAGAGATCAAGGCCGGGGGCTCAAGTCGCTTCGGCTCCTCTTCCGGCAGCAGGGAAGTGAAGTCGTGGTGCACGAAGAGAGTTTCGACGAGGCGGGATTCCTCTGGACGGACGGGACTCTCAAGCGGCGGCTTGAGGTGCGCCCGTCCGATATGGCGCCGCATGAAGACCTGAAAGAAGGTTCATTCACGCTGGAGGTGCAGGTTCAGGACCACGCGAGCTTGGGGCTCTGGTCTCGGGAAACGGTTGAGGAGGAGACCTTCCGCCTGGACCGGACGCCTCCGCGAATCGAGGTTCTCTCCAACCAGCACTACATCCGGCAGGGCGGGTCCGCGGCCGTCCGCTACAGGGTGTCCGAACCGGTCGACTCCAGCGGAATCCAGGTGGGTGACCGGATCTACGCAGGATACCCCGTTCCCTCCCGGGAAGAAGGCTTCTACATCTGTCTTTTCGCTCTGGGACACGACCAGGACAGAGACACCGCCATGACGGTATGGGCCCAGGATCCAGCCGGCAACCGGGGCCGGGAGAACTTTTGGAAGAAGGTGTTTCCGGGACGATTCCGAAAACGAAACATAAATATTTCCGACCGCTTCATGGAGCGGGTTCTGCCGTCCATCGTAGAGCGCAGCGACCATGTCCGGGGCACCTCCGATCTCTTGGAGACGTACCTGGAGGTGAATGGATCGTTGCGCCGGATCAACAACCGGCAGATTGCCGAATTGGCTGCCCAGAGCGCCGCAGCCCCCCTCTGGACCGAAGAGTTTCTGCAGTTGAGCAACTCGCAGGTCGAATCGTCCTTTGCGGATTTCCGCTCCTACATCTACCGGGGAAAGAAGGTGGACGAGCAGACCCACCTGGGCTTCGATCTGGCCTCACTGGCTCAGGCCCCGGTGGAGTGCTCCAACGACGGCGTCGTCATCTTTGCCGACTATCTGGGGATCTACGGCAATACCGTGGTCGTGGACCATGGTCTGGGCCTGCAGTCGCTGTATGCCCACCTGAGCCGCTTCGATGTGAAGGTGGGAGAAGAGGTTCGGAAGGGGCAATCCTTGGGACGGACCGGTCAGACCGGCTTGGCGGGTGGAGATCACCTGCACTTCACCATGGTCCTGCACGGGACCCAGGTGAACCCCATCGAGTGGTGGGACCCGGCCTGGGTTCGGAAGCGGGTCCTGTCCAGGCTGGAGACTCGAGAAGCAGAGAGTCGCAATTGACCTCACGTCGCTTCGACAAGCAGCATTCTCATCGTGCTGATGGTCGTTCGGCAACGATGTCCGTGCAGTCCTGATTCGATCACTTCCCAAGAAAACGATCCGGCGGCAGCCTTTGCTTATAGGTACATGGTGGTTCATCCCAGTACCCGCTACATCCCAGGAACTGCCCATACGGACCACTTCGCAAAACAAGAATCCCGTATTTACAACTGGGACAAGCCCTCGGAGAGGACTCGCAACGGCGATTGGAGCACTTTGTTCTTTGCCCGTCGGATAGAGAATATCCCTGTTTACAGGTTTCGCACCGGGGTGCCTGATGCTTGCACATCGGGTTGTTGACGCAACGAAGAGTCCTCCCAGTCCTTGATTCGACGAGATACCCTCCACAGCGAGGGCAGTCTGGTGCTGAGGATTGCGCCGGATCACCAATTCGACGAATACCCTCGTAGTCCTGGACCAGTTCCCGAACGAAACTTGAAGTGTGGATCTGATCCGCTATCAAGTAGACCGCTCGCTTGGCCCGGGTTGCCGCAACGTAAAACAAGCGGCGTTCTTCCGCGTGGGGGAAGGGATGCTCTCGCATTGGGGGTAAGGCGAGATTGAGTAAAGGATCGTCGTCGATTTGTGAAGGGAAACCCATCCTGTCGTCCTTAAGGTCGAGTACGAGAGAAAAATCGGCTTCGCGCCCCTTCGCACTGTGGACCGTGCTGAAGTCGACGCCCATGCGTCTGGACTTGGCTGCCTCTCTTACGGCATTCACACTATTTTTATAACGACCGAGTGCCAGTACGGACGAATCATTCTTGTCGTGTCCTGGACTACTTTGGTCCCGAGTTCGTACCTGTTCCAGGATGTCATCGAGTGCGCGCTCGACCCCCTGAGATGGTTCCTTGGATGCAACCACCGTGATACCCATATCGAGTTCATCGCTGTGGGCACGAAGGCTTCTCTGGGTTTGTTCGGGGTTCCGCTGCACAAATTCCGACGTGGGATCGGCGACGCGACTGCCGTATCTGAAGGTCGTGCTCAGACAATGTTCACGGACGTGGCCAAGGTACTCTCCACAGCCACGAACGAGGCTCACGTCGCTGCCTGCAAAACGGTAGATTGATTGCCAATCGTCACCAACCAGAAAATAAGCGGTTTCGGGTGTATTGAGGGCTGTCAGCAGCGCCATTCGGCTGGCGGAAATGTCTTGAAACTCGTCGACGAGGATATAGCGATACTGCGCAAAAGAACGAGGATCGCGAATATGCCGGGCGGCCTCGTTGATCAGGTCTTCGAAGTCGACTGCGCCTTCTTTCGCGAGCCTCTTCTCATAACGCACCCGCACGGCTTCGAAAACTTTCAGAAAAGCTGAACTCCGAAACTTGTCGGGTGATTTCTTTGCGCGGCGGGTCAGATCGTCCGCTGACAGAATGCTCGTCTTGACGTGCTTGAGAAACGAAAGGATCAATCTGGACAGCCATGACTCCAGGATCGATCTGAGGTCTTCAAGCAGGCGGTCGATGGAAACCGGGCGGAAGTCTACACTGCTGTGTTCAAGAAGTTTTTCAAGTTCCCGGAGGAGAATTCCACGGCGGGCCTGCCAACTATACGTTTCAATCAACTTGGTGCCATAGCGTCTGTGAATGCACCGTTTCCAATAGACACCGTCCTGATAGTTGCGGAAGAACGTCGGAGCGTCACCTTCCTCGTTGAGCGCGAAGTGCTCAATGTAAATCTTGTGGTCGGGGAGGTAGAAGTCGGGCATGTATTGCCGGTGCCGTTTGTCGGCCGTGTTTACGGGGTAAGGTTTTTCATACTGGAACTTGATGCCATTCATGGAGAGGAAGTTGGCAATCTGGACCTCTTCGAAACTCTTGACCAGATCTCCACTTAAGGTTCGAAGCTCGCAAAGGCGCACGTACGAGAAATAGTCACTAGCTGTCTTGAAATCGAACGGGGACCTGTAGGGGTTTCTATGCAGGGTCAGGAGTTCCGCCACCTGCTCTTTATGCTGCTTCGACGTAAGCAACTCTTCAAGAATCTCGTCTATGGCCTGAGCCATTTTTGCGGGGTCGTCGGCAAGAGTCGAAATCTGAGGCTTCCTGCCTCGTGCCGCTCCCAGAGTACGCATCCCGAAGGAATGGAACGTGCGGACGGTTGCGCCTTGGAGGTCCCTTGGCAGGCGGTTCCGGATCTCGTCTGCAGCCTTCGTGTTGAAGGCCAATACAAGGATTTCTTTAGGGTCAATTTCTTGGTGGCGGACGAGATAGGCGATTTTGCCGGTGATTACCGCAGTCTTTCCGGTTCCGGCGCCGGCCAATACGAGAGTAACGTCCTCGTCCGTGGCAATTGCGTGTGCCTGTTCGTCCGTAAGCGTGTGATCTAAAACGCCGGAGGACGCGGTGCGAACAGCTCCTGCTTGCGCCCTGACGAACCTGGAATTCCCTCGCTCGCGAGCCGTTTCCAATTGTTCTCGGCACCTGAACTCACGGAGGCGAACCAAGGCATTTATTGCGGGTATCGGCAAATGGATGCGGACGAGTTCCAGGTTGCCGTCCTGCACCAAAGTTTCGATCTGAGCACGAAGCGCATCCGCGGAAGAGCAGCGAAAATATTCCCGGCCACGCAAATTTGCCTGAATTCGCTGGTCGAATTCCAACAGTCTCGGGGCCAGTTCCAAAGCCCGCTGAGCTGCTACGAATCGAACGGCCTCAACGACTCGGTCTGCGGAAATCGAATCCAGCCCACGAATCGAAAAGGGCTTTTTGGATTTCGGGCGTATCCTGAGTCGGCAACGACCAAACCATCCCGAGACTTTCGCAATACGATCGATACGGCTGAGGTTGATCTCGACTTCCGTGCGCGTCCGAGAACCGTGCAAACGAAGGGTGCCATCCGCAACGGCGAGCCGTGAATATCCCGAACAGAAAACCCGATGAAACCACGAACCTTTGGCAGTGATCCGATCTGGTAAGCCTGTCTTCACCGGTTTCTGGAGGGAATGGACGCGTTGGAATTCGTTGTGTTGCCGCCTCGCACAGAGGCTTTTGGGAATCTTGCCTATTCCGAATAGACCGGGTGGCTCAGGTAGCGTTCGCCCAGGTCGCAGACCATGGCGACGACGCGGGCGCCCGTCCCCAGCCTACGCGCGACCTGGAGCGCGGCCCAGCAGTTGGACCCCGATGAGATGCCCGCGAAGATGCCCTCTTTGCGGGCCATGTCCCGGGTGACAAGGCGGGCGTCCTCGAAATCGACGTGGATGATCTCGTCGATGACGTTGCGATTCAGGACCGACGGGACGAATCCGGCTCCGATCCCCTGGATCTCGTGGGGACCCGGCTCTCCGCCCGCAAGCACCGGTGAATCGGCGGGTTCCACTGCAACGATCAGGACGTCGCGCAATTCCCGTTTCAGGATCTCACCGACTCCCGTGATGGTGCCCCCCGTTCCCACGCCCGCAACGAACGCATCCAACCTCCCGTCCGTCGCCTCCAGGATCTCCAGGGCCGTCGTGTGACGGTGAACCCGGGGATTGGCCGGGTTGTTGAACTGTTGCGGCATGTAGGCGTCGGGGAGCCGGCTCACCAGTTCTTCCGCCTTTTCGATGGCGGCGGTCATCCCCCGGACCTCGGGGGTCAGGACCAGTTCGGCGCCCATGGCCTGAAGGACGCGCCTGCGTTCCATGGACATGGTGTCGGGCATGGTCAGGATCAGGCGGTACCCCATTACGGCCGAGGCCATGGCCAGGCCGATCCCCGTGTTGCCGCTGGTGGGCTCGACGATGACGGTCTTTCCGGGTTGGATCCTGCCTTCGTCCTGCGCCTGCTTCAGCATGGCGTAGGCGATCCGGTCCTTGACGCTGAAGGAGGGGTTCAGGGACTCCAGTTTCAACAGGAGCTCGGCGGACCCGGGACGAGTCAGGCGCTGGACCCGCACCAGCGGCGTGTTGCCGATCAGTTCGAGGATGTTGTCTGCCAGCAGGGGGCGGTGACGGGGCATGGGTGAAGTTGGATGACGGCCAACCGGCCAGCCCCGATATCAGGCCAGAATTTCGTGGACCACGCGGCCGTGGACGTCGGTCAGACTCTCGTCGCGGCCCCCGAAACGATAGACCAGGCGCTCGTGGTCCAGTCCCAGCAGATGCAGGATGGTGGCGTGCAGGTCGTGGACGGTGGTCTTGTTTTCCACCACGGTCTTGCCGATGTCGTCGGTCCGGCCATACACGGTCCCCCCCTTGACCCCACCGCCGGCCATCCAGATGGTGAAGGCCGTCTCCAGATGGTCGCGGCCGTCTCCGTTGGTTCCGGTGTCCACCGTGCGGCCGAACTCGGTGCCCCAGATGACCAGCGTCTCATCCAACATTCCTCTGGACTTGAGGTCCTTGATCAGGGCGGCCACAGACTGATCCGCCACCAGGGCGTTCCCCTCATGTCCTTTCTTCAGGTTGGTGTGCTGGTCCCACGTGCCGTTGGTGGCGCCGAAAAGGACGGGCGGCGTCACCTCCACGAAACGGACGCCCGACTCGATCAGCCGCCGCGCCCGGAGGCATTGCAGGGCATAGTTCCGCTGGTCCTTGTTGGAGGTGTCCAGGCCGTAGAGCCGCTTTGTAGCTTCCGTTTCGCGAGACAGGTCCAGCACATCAGGGACGAGGGACTGCATCCGGTAGGCCATTTCGTAGTTTCGGATGGCCGACTCGACGGCGTCGTTTCTGCCGGCCTCGGCCAGAAAATCCCGATCCTGGTCCAGCAACACCGACAACTTGGTGTTCTGGATGGCGCCCTCGTCGGCGGGGACCAGGTTCTCGATGGGTGTCCCCTCCGCCTTCACAGGCAACGCCTGGTGGGTTGCGGGGAGGAAGCCGTTGGAGAAGTTCTCCAATCCTCCCGGCGGGATCGACGTGGCTTCAGGGTGGAGAAGGACGTATCCGGGCAGGTTCTTGTTCTCGCTCCCCAGCGCGTAGGTGATCCAGGATCCCAGACTCGGGTAACCGCCGACGTTGCGGCCGGTGTGGAAAAGGATGTTGCCGCGCGGGTGCAGCGGGAAGTTGGAGACCATGGAGCGAACAATGGCCAGATCATCCACGCAGGTGGCGATGTGAGGAAAGAGCTCACTCACGGGGATCCCCGATTTCCCGTATTTCCTGAAGGTCCAGTGACAACCCTGATAGGTCCGGATCCCGTCACCGGAGGGCTTGCCGTGCAACTCGCTCAGCTTGGGTTTGGGATCGAAGGTGTCCATCTGCGAGACACCGCCGGGCATGAAACAGAGGATGACGTTCTTGACCTTGGGCTCGAAATGGGTCGGTGGAGTCGGGACCAGACCAGCGTAGGCGTCTTCAGCCATAAGAGCGGACAGGGCGGTCAGTCCGAACCCGTTGGCGCTCAACGACAGCATCTGGCGCCGTGTCAGCGGAGCGCCGAGGCAACCCGGACAAAGGCCTTGTTCCTTGTTTTGCTGGGTCATGGCATTACCTCAGGTAGATGAACTCTTTCGTGTTGAAGAGACTGTGGGCCACGTCCTTCCAAATCACTTTGCTGGCCAGGATATGCTCTTGCGGAACCTGATACAAGCGTCCCAGCTTCCGGGCCAGCTCTACGAAACGGGCCACCTCTTCGGCACTCGGGGGCCGGGAGAACGCCTTGACAAACATTCGTTCCAAGCGTTCCTCCAGCGTCCCCCCTTCGTGTTCCAGAATCCTGTCGGCCCAAAAATCCGCCTGTTGGATCACAAAGGGATCATTGAGCATGGCGAGAGCCTGGGAGGGCACGTTCGTCACGTCCCGACGCCCTCTGGAGACGGAGGGGACGGGAAAATCGAAGAGTTCCAGAAACCGGGGGCCCTCCATGCGGGTGACCCGCAGGTAAACGCTCCGGCGCCCGTGCCCGTCCAGTGGACCGGCGTGGAGCTTCCGGTACTCCTTCGTCTTCAGCCGATAGGGTTCGATACTGGGACCGTAGCGCAAGGGATCGAAACGGCCCGAAGTGGCCAGAATAGAGTCACGTATGGCCTCGGCCTCAAGGCGCCTGACCGGGTAATGGTGCAGAAGCCGGTTCTCAGGGTCGATCCGCGAGGCTGCCTCGGACGTCCGGCTCGACTGTTGGAAAGCCTGGGTAAGGACCAGCCGCCGGACCAGCCGTTTCAGGGACCAGCCGTCGGCGATGAACCGGTTCGCCAGATGGTCGAGTAGCTGGGCGTGGGAGGGACGCTCCCCGAAGTTGCCGAAGTCGTTGATTGTGGCTACCAGGCCTCGTCCGAAAAGGTAGTTCCAGACCCGGTTGACCATGACCCGTGCGGTGAGGGGGTTCCGGGGAGAGGCAATGAGTTCCGCCAGCTCCTGCCGGCCGCTTCCATTGGATTCGAGGGTCCGTCCCCCGGTGAGCGCGGTCAGGTAGCGGCGCGGTACGGGGTCCCCCGGATTCTCGGCGTCACCACTTTTCAGCAGGGAATAGTCCCGCCCCGAACCCATGTCCAGCAACGAGTTGATGGTCTGGGGTTGAGAAATGCCGGATTCGATGCCTCGGTACTCGGCAATCAGTTGCGAGAGTCTGGGAGTGAGATCGACGGAATTGTCCACCAGGTGGTTCGTGACGAGCCAATGGATCCAGCGGACGTCGTTTTCGTCGGGTGTTCCCCGGGACCAGGCCTCCATAGCCTCACGGCTTCGCTCCGCGTAGCGCCGGGCGGCTTCCGTGGGATCTTTGGGAGCCGGGTCCCGAAACAAGGGCAACAGATGGGAAAGATCCTTGCGGGGAGGATCCTCCACGTCGTGGAACATGGCCCGGGCAATGCCGAAATAGGATCCGGGCGCCGCCATCTTCTCCTCGGTGAATCCCTTGATCCTCTTGGGCCGGTCCGGGAGCCGGGGGTTGCTGGTCTTGGTGACCAGCTCGACATAGACGGGAAACCGCTCCTTGTCCTGAAGAGTCGAGATCTTCTGCCAGTTCAAGTCCGTGCTGTCGAAGACTTCGACGCCCTCGCCCAGCATGCAGTTGTCCACCACCGCCCGGCGCCCGCCGAGCATTCCACCCATGACCTGGAGGCTGAGAAACTTCTTTTCCTTGGGCAGATAGGGAGAGCGAAGCGCCCCGTTCAGCCGTTCCGAAAGGGCGTGGGTATAGATCCCGGCCGGATAGACTCCGTTGACCGCCTCCTGTCCTTCCGGGGCCAGGACGAATTCGCCGTTCTCCGATCGGCCTTCAAGCAATCCCACCCCCTCGGGGTACCAGTCGCTCAGAGACAGGGAAGTGAAGTTCTCCGTGTTATAGGCCTGGCGGTCGCGGATCTCTTTCAAGTGCTTCGGCGCAACCTTTTGCCATAGTTCCTGAAACCGTTCCGGCGCCAGACCCCCTTCGCAGGTGACCGTCGACCAGGGATAGAGAAAGCTCTCCGGATCGACGCTCTCCTTCTGGAGCGCCTGGATCCATCTTTCCAGGCGTTGGGGCTGGAGATCAGTGGTGGTATCCGCCGACGCCGGATCGACCGGGGCCTGCGCCGCCAGGAGATAGGCCGGCATCTCCTCGACCTGCTTCAACCAGGCGGCAGCCAGCTCCGACCGAATCTGCGGCTTCAGGGCCCGCAGGCGCTGCATCAGCGGAGACTGGGAACCACCCGTGTCCAGCGTGCTGGTGACCGGACGGGCACTGTTCAGGATCCCGTACAGTGCGTAGTAGTCCTCGATGGGAATGGGATCCAGTTTGTGGTCGTGACAGCGCGCACAGGCCACGGAGAGTCCCTGGAAGGCCCGGGTGAGGGTGTCGATCTGGTCGTCCACGACATCGGTGCGTATTTCGCGGAACTCGATGCAGTCGTCGTGCCCCATCTCACCCATGAGGAGGAATGCCGAACCGGTGGCGGATTCGTTGATTCCCAGCGGGACGTTGATCCGGGGGTCTTCCAGCAGGTCGCCGGCGACATGTTCCCTTACCAGTTGATCGTAGGGGACGTCCTGGTTGAAGGCGCGGATCAGGTAGTCGCGGTAGCGCCAGGCTCCCTTGACGATGTAGTTCCACTCGTATCCGTAGGTCTCGGCGAAACGCACCACGTCCATCCAGTGACGCGCCCAATGCTCCCCGAAATGGGGAGAATCCACGAGACGGTCCACGAAGTTGGCGTAGGCCTGCCCGGACCGGTCCCGGAGCAGCTCCTCCACGCTGGCCGGATCCGGCGGCAGTCCCACGACCGAGAAACTGAGGCGCCGGGCCAGGGTACGGATATCGGCCCGCTCCGCCGGCTCCAGTCCCTCCTTGCGGAGCGCCGCCAGCAGAAAGCGATCGACCGGTGTTCCGGACCAGCTCCGATGATCCACCTGCGGAGGATCGGGATCGGCAACCGGCTGGAAGGCCCAGTGCTCCCGGATCAGGCGGGCGTAAAAATCGGGTTCGTTGGTCACGTCGGGAACCGCGGACCACGGCGCTCCCATCCGGACCCAGCTCTCCAAGTGACCGATCTCGGCGTCGGCGAGCATGCGGCCCAGGGGCATCTTCAGCTCCTGATGCCGGACGGCCTGGATGATCAGGCTCCGGTCCGGATCACCGGGAACCAGAGCGGACCCTCGAAGACCACCCTTCATGAGGGCTTCGCGGGAATCGACTCTGAGCGAGGAGAGCTGCTGATTGTCGCCATGGCAGGAGTAGCAGTTTTCGACCAGGAGAGGGCGGACCTTGGTCTCGAAGAACTCCATGGCCTCGCGGTCGCTCTGGGCGCCGGATGGCGCCGACAGGAGGGAGCGGCCATTGGCGAGGACCAGGAACGGCACCAGAAACAGAATCGCCAAGAGGCGGAGCCTGAGGTTCGGAATCGCGATGGTACAGGGAATCAGCACGTTTCGTACCCGCGCCCAAACGATAGCATATCTTTCTGTCTTCGACGCACTTTGCCGACGTTGGATCAACAACTTGCACGAGATCCCGGCAGCGCCGGTTTGCGCTGCCGCCGGTGTTCGGATAGGGTCTCGATGCTGTGTAGTCAAACCCTATGGGAACGGCTTTTTCGCGGACTCGCGGGGAGGGAAAGATGGATGCCATCAAGAGCGGATCCTGCTCGGTGGTCGCGGGTGTTGTCTCTCTGATGGTCCTTGCCGGGACCCTTTCCTGTGGCCCGCCTCCCGACGAATCGAAGGAAACCATGGAGCCCGAACGCCTTTTTTCCCCGAGCTTGTCTTCCGCCGACTTCGGGACCACTCCCGACGGCGAGAGCGTCCGGATCTACACCTTGACGAATTCCGCCGGCATCGAAGTCCGGATCATCACTTACGGCGGCATCATCGTCTCCCTCCGAACCCCCGACCGGGACGGCAACTTCGACGACATCGTCCTGGGATTCGACTCATTGGAAGGCTATCTCGCCAAGCATCCATACTTCGGCACCTTGGTGGGACGCTACGCCAACCGCATATCCAACGGCCGATTCACGCTGGACGGAGTCGAGTACGAATTGGCCCGGAACAACGGGGACAACCACATCCACGGCGGCATCAAGGGATTCGACAAGGTGGTCTGGCAGGACCGGCCGGTCGAGGACGAAAACGGTGTCGGCATCGTCCTTGAGTACACCAGTGCGGACGGAGAGGAAGGGTACCCCGGCAAGCTGGACGTCCAGGTGACCTACACCCTGACGGAGGACAACGAACTGGTCTGCGACTATCGCGCCACCACGGACCGGGCCACGCCCATCAACCTGACCCAGCACTCCTACTTCAACTTGGCGGGCCAGGGAACGGGGAACGTGCTGCGGCACATCCTGGAGTTGAACGCCGCGGCATTCACTCCCAACGATGCCGAACTCATCCCCACGGGCGAGATCCGGACGGTGGAAGGCACCCCTTTCGACTTCAGGGCCGAGATGCCCATCGGAGCGCGAATCAATTCTCCCTATGAGCAGATCCAAATCGGGGGCGGGTACGATCACAATTTCGTCTTGAACCAGGAGGACGAGGGTCCGTCGCCGGCGGCAAGAGTCAGGGAGCCGATGACGGGACGCGTCATGGAAGTGCACACGACCGAGCCCGGCGTCCAGCTCTATACCGGCAACTTCCTGGACGGGACGCTGACCGGCAAGGGTGGACGCGTCTACGAGCGCCGCTCCGGCTTCTGCCTGGAAACCCAGCACTATCCGGATTCACCCAACCGGCCCGAGTTTCCCTCCACGATCCTGAGACCGGGTGAAACCTACGAGTCCCGGACCGTGTTCAGGTTTCCCGACGTCCGGGGAACCTGAGGCGTCGCGGGCTACCGGGTCCGTTGCACCGCCGGCCGAACCGCCGGTGGCGTCCGCCACCAGAAACTCAAACGAATAGAGGCTCGCCTCTTGGAGGTGAAAACGCAGCCGGATCGGCTCTCCGGCTAGGGAGCTGACGGCGGAGCGACCATTCCAGCTCACCCTCTGGCGGAGAGCGTCTTGCCGAAGGGGGTCACAGTCCTCCCGGGTGTAGCCGTGAACGGGGTTCCCCCCATGGTCCAGGACCTCCACCAGGAGACGGCCGTTCCCGGCATCGGCGTTGACCACCAGTTCATCTCCGGTGAAGGTAAAGCTCCTGGTGGTCAGGCTTCCGCCCGGCTTGCCCGCTCGGACCGATACGAACCCGTCCAACCGAAGCGTCGCCAATCCGATGCCATTGGGGAATCCGTCGACCCCTGGAGGAAGGGTTTCATTGTGATCGTAACCGGCACCGTGGTAGTAGATCCGGACTTCGTCGTCGTGAACGAAGGGACCCTGCAAGGCGTAGATCGCGCCCCAATCGAAATCGCCGGGCCGGTTTGAGAGCGGCAGGAACACGTCCCGATTTCCGGCGCGGTCCCAGGTTCGTCCGTCCCGGGTGGAGGTCAACTGCACCGCGCCCCGGCAGTAGTCGGGGTCGTAGCTGAAGACCGTGACGAGGCCGATACGGAGGCCCTCATAGGTCATGACCTCCATGTTGTAGAACTGGTCCCGATTGAGAGGATCTTCCGCGTCCGGCCCTACGATGACCCGATAGTCGTTCCAGTGAACGAAATCGCGGCTCGTGATCTGGCCCACCCGGCGGATGCTGTGGTTCTCGGGAGCACGGTTCCTCCGCGGGTCCCAGTGCCGCCGCCAACCGGCCCGAGCCTCCGGGTCGCTCACCAGGCGCGGCCGGACCTGGGAGATCCTGCCGGTGCGGTCCCGGATGATCCCGACGTAGAGGCCGAGGGCTTCGTCCCAGTAGGCGATCATCTGGCTGTCGTGGCCGGGAGGTTCGAAAAAAACGGCCTTGCCGTCGTTGTACGGAATCCAGTCCAGGCCGTCCGCCGAATGGGACGCGTAGATCTTGTAGTCTTCCCGCATGTGCAGCATCTTGAAGCGCCGGGACGGGTCCGCCTCCTGGTGGTCCAGGAAGACCCCGCTGGCCAAGCCGCCGTGAGGCACGACGATGTTGTTTTCCGTCGTTCCCCGGTACTTGAATTTTCCCAGCCTCGGCTTGTCCCACCGGATGCCGTCGGCGCTCCTGGCGAAGCAGAGGACCGCGTGCTCGTCCCCTCCGCTGCCGGCGTGCAGGCTGTACCAGAGTTTGAAGAGTCCATCGTCCGGATCGAAAAGGACGCTGGAAAAGGCGACCGGCATGCCCGCCTCCCAAGCCGCCTCGCCTTTCGGCACTCTCGCCAGGACCGGGTTGTCCGCATACTTCCTCGGCTGGTTCAACCTCAGATCGACGCCCGTTGATTCGTCGATGAGGAAGTCGTCGACGAAGAGCTGCCGGTGGCCTCCCAGCGGGATCGGTTTCTCGCGGGACCGTTCCGGGGGACCCATTCCGCCTGTCCCCAGGACCAACACCGCGGTCATGTGCATCGTTACCAGGAAAACCGGCCATGATTTCGTCATCGAAAGGTCCTCGGGACGGCACAACCACCGCTGGTGAGAACGGTTCAGCCGCCGCATCGTTTCCGGCCGACCAGCACTGAAATCGGAATCTGACTCCAAATGCATCGGGCGTCAAATCCGGCGCGGGTCATGGCCTCCAGTTCGCATTCCAACGGAAAATACGTATCTTCATCCGACCATTCGTCAAAGTGCCGATAGGCGCGCTCTTTAGGGATTCCGCGCGAGACCATGTGCGCCGCCCAGACCGCGTAGTCCGCAGCCCTGCGGGAGGCATCGTCCGGCATGGTCGCGTCGCTGTTGACGAAGACGCCGCCCGGAGCCAACGCGTCATGGATGCGTCCGAAGAGTCGGGCCTTGGCGTCCAGGTCCGGCACGTGATGCAACGCCAACGAGGCGACAACGGCGTCGCAAGGGGGAAGGGAGTCGTAAAACGACTGCCGTCTCAGGCGTACCCGTTCGCCGAAGCGTTGCAGCCGCATCCGGGCGCGAGCCAACATTTCGTCGTCGACGTCGATCAACTCCACGACGCTGTCTCCGCACTTCTCCAAGATTGCCTCGGAGAGGGCCCCGGTCCCGGCGCCCAGATCGAGCACCCGCTTGGGGTGGCAGAGGTCGACTGCCTGAGCAACCTCCTCCAGCGTTCGATCGTAGCAGGGAATGAACTGCCGGATGATCTCGTCGTACTCGTCGATTTCAAGATGCAGGTGCCGGCGAACGGAGTGGCTCATGGGAAAAAGGGCATGGTACCACCTTCCAATCGGATAGCCCGGAACCAATCGACACCGGTAACTGCCACCTCGTAATCGGGCTTCGGATTTCGGCTATAATGGCGGCTTTCACGGCAAAGGCAGGCTCGACTTGAAGCTCCATTCAGCACCAAAATCCGCACGGGGGATCCCCTCGGCTCGCCGACATCCGGGTTGGCCCCCCGCTGTTCTCCTGCTGGGTCTTCTTGCCTTACTCCCCGTTCTGGGGGAAGTCGAGCTGGACAAAGCCGAACTGGAACAGACCGAGGAACTCTCCGAATCCCTGGCCAACTCCCTCCTGGAATTCTCGGTGACGGTCCGGGAACGGGACCTGAAACGGATTGGCGAGTTCTTCGAGTCCCCGTCCCGGGTGACGCCGTGGCCGGCTCTTTCCGGTGTCCCGGCTTCGGAGTTCAAATGGATCTCGACTGCCGCGCCCCGCGTCACGCGCAAGCGTCCGAAGAAGGTGCCCCGGACCGGACTGGTGAAGAGCTGGGAGAAGTTCCTGGAGTCCTTCTCATCCGTCGAGGATGCCCGTTTTCAGGTCAAGGGGGCCCGCTTCAACGAGCGGAGGGCGAAAGTCGAGGGCAAGGGGGACCTCAAGTTCTTCCTGATCGGGCGTGACGGCAAGAGCCATCGATTCTGGGTGAAGGGAACGGGCCGTCTGGTCGCGGTCAAGACCGGGGAGGAAAACTGGCAGATCTCCGAATTCCAGTTGGACGAAGTCAGGACCATGCGGGCGTCGGCAGACCTCTTCTCGGAGGTCTGCATTCCGGCCGGAGTTTCCAATTCGCTGCCCCGGTATGGCGAACCGGGAAACGATGATTTCGTCTATCACGGCGCCGCTGCGGGAGACCTGAACCAGGACGGGCTGCAGGATCTGGTGGTCACGGGCATCAACCGGAACTACCTCTACCTGAACCAGGGCGGCCAGTTTCAGGACGTGGCCGACAAGGCGGGGATCTCGATCACCCCGCCGGGCACGGCGCCGCTGCTCCTCGACTACGACAACGACGGCGATCTGGACGTCTTCATGGCCTCGGTGGGAGAGCAGATGCTGTTCGAGAACCGCCTTGTGCCCTCCGGGAGACTGCTCTTCTTCGACATCTCGCAAGAGGTCGGCATCGCGGTGAACGCCATCGGTTTCAGCGCCACCGCCGGTGACGTGAACAAGGACGGCTGGACCGACGTCTACGTTGCCTCCTACAACCGCTACGGCCGGGTCATGCCCGACTCCTGGCACCGCGCCTCCAACGGGACTCCGAACCTGCTCTTCCTGAATCAAGGGAATGGAAGCTTCCGGGAAGCGGGGGCCGCGTGGGGTGTCCGCGACCAGCGCTGGAGCTATGCCGCCCAATTCGCCGACATCAACGGAGACGGACGGCTGGATCTCTACGTGGCCAACGACTTCGGCGAGAACGGCTACTACGTGAACCTGGGAGACCGCTTCGAGGACCGGGCCGCGAGCATGGGGCTGCTGGACCCCGGCAATGGAATGGGCGTTTCCTTCGGCGACTTCAACAACGACGGGCGGATCGACCTCTACGTCACCAACATGTCCTCGACGGCCGGGAACCGGATCCTGGACCGGCTGTTCCCGCAGGGCCGGGGAGACCGCAGCGGACTCAAGAAGCTGGCGGCGGGAAATACGCTGTTCGAAGGGTTGGACGGGGGCGGCTTTCGGGACGTGAGCGGCAAGTTCGGACCCTTCGTTGCCGGATGGGCCTGGGGCGGAGTCTTCGTGGACTTCGACAACGACGGCTGGGAGGACCTCTACTCTCCCAACGGGTTCATCAGCGGCAAGTCCATGAAGGACACATGAAGCTTCTTCTGGCGCCACGTCGTGGCGTCCACGGTCGGCGACGAGAAGGCCGGCAACCAGGACTACCAGACGAACCATATGGCTCTGCTCTTCGAGGAGGGACTGTCCTTCAGCGGATTCGAACGGGATGCCCTTTTCCTGAATCGGGAGGGCACCCGGTTTCAGGACATTTCAGGCGTCTCGGGCATCGACTCCATCTCCGACGGACGCTCGGCAGTTCCCGTCGACCTGGACAACGACGGCGACCTGGACATCTTTCTCACCACCATCCAGGGCGAAGGTCATCTCCTGTTCCGCAACAACGTGGGCCAGGACAAGGGCTTCATTCGCGTCGAGCTGGAGGGGACGAAGAGCGGCAAGGACGCATTCGGCGCCCAGGTCCGGGTGAAGACTCCCCTGGGGGTCCAGACCCGGATCCTCTCGGGGGGAAGCGGTTTCATGGCTCAGCCCGACCGGCGGCTCCTGTTCGGACTGGGGGAGACCAAGGAGGCGGAATGGATGGAAGTTACCTGGCCCTCCGGTGTTCGCCAGCGGGTCGGTCCCATTCCCTCCGGCACCTCCTTGAAGCTGGTGGAGGAGGAACCGGACTACCAGGCCCTGTCCCTGCCGTCGGCCGCTTTGCCGGATCCCCTGGAGGAGGAACAGGTCCTCTGGAGCAAGCTGGAGATCAAACGGGGCCTGCCCATGCCCGAGCTGGCGCTGAAGACGCTTCCGGAGGGAGAGGAGGTCTCGCTTCCGCTGGAGAAGGGAACGTCGTACCTGGTGAATCTCTGGGCCACCTGGTGCGGGCCGTGCCGGCGGGAGATGCCTGAGTTGGAAGCGGCCAAGGCCAAGCTGGAAGAGAACGGCATCCAGGTGATCGGTCTCAGTCTCGACCAGGGGGTTCCCCTCTCAGACGTGGAATCATATGCCCGAGACTTGGGCGTGTCCTATCCGGTCTACCTGCTGGAACAGGAGGATCTGAAGAAGATCTTCGCGGGAGACGAGATGTTCGTCCCGTTCTCGATCCTGGTGGACGAGGAAGGCCGGGTCGCCGACAGCACCGCCGGTTGGGGAGAAGAGGCCAAACGCAAGCTGGATCGCCTTTGCCGGTAGGAAGGGGACTGTCAGGCCGTGGCCCTTTCGGTAGAGCTACTGGATACCGTCTATAGGCGATTTCCAAGTCGTTCCAGCGCCTGCTTTTGCAACGGCGTCGGCCGGGTCACGATGGTGAAGGGACGGGCTCCGGGGATCTTCAGAACCACCCGATACCGAACGATGGCCGCCAGATCCTCCAGCAGCGTTCGGAAGCTGTGCCCCGGCTGGCCGTCGGCCATGCGTTTGGACTAGGCTTTCTGTCGGGAGGCCGGACTTGGCGATGACGACACCGGCCTGTCGTTGGCACGTGTGCGCGTACTGAACGAGGAGTCATGAGCCATGCCGAACGCCCTTCTCCTCTACCCGAAGCACCCACCCACCTACTGGGGCAACGACTACGCCTTGGACATCATGGGAATCAAATCGACACATCCACCACTCGGCCTGCTCACCGTCGCCGCGATGTTCCCATCCCGGTACAACTTGCGCCTGGTCGACCTCAATGTGACTTCGCTCGAAGACACCGACTTGAAGTGGGCGGATCTCGTGTTCACATCGAGCATGATTCCGCAACGCCCCTCCCTCGAGCAGGTCGTTGAGCGCTGCAACCGCGCGCAGGTTCCCGTCGTTGCCGGCGGGCCGCATCCCACCACGTTTCATGAGGAAATGGAAGGCATAGATCATTTCGTACTCGATGAGGTGGAGGAGATCTTTCCTGGATTCCTTCGCGACCTGGAAACCGGCACGGCCAAACCGGTCTACCGAGCCCCGAGGAAACCGGATGTGACCCTGTCCCCGGTTCCCCGTTTCGACCTCATCAATATGAACGAGTATTACTCGATGTCCCTGCAGTTCTCCCGGGGATGTCCCTTCGATTGCGAGTTTTGCGACATTACGAAGTTGTACGGCCGTGTGTCCCGAACGAAATCACCGGAACAGATGGTGGCCGAGTTCGACCATTTGTACGAGTTGGGCTGGCGGGGTCCGCTTTTTCTGGTCGATGACAACTTCATTGGCAACAAACGGGAAGTTTCAAGGCTCCTCCCGGTGATCGCCGAATGGCAAAAGGAGCATCGCTATCCCTTTACACTGACCACCGAAGCGACCGTCAATCTCGTTCGGATGAACGACTTGATGGATGTCATGATCGAGGCTGGCTTCGAATCCGTCTTCATCGGCATCGAAACGCCCAACCCGGCGGCTCTCAAGAAGATGAAGAAGCCTCAGAACATCGACATGCGCGACGACAACTACTTGCTCACGGCTGTGCGCAAGATTCAACAGAAGGGGATGCATGTTCTGGGCGGCTTCATCCTCGGGCTGGACGAAGACGATGAGAACGCGTTTGACGCCCAGATCGAATTCATTCAGGCAGCCGGGATTCCGATCTCACTGATCGGGTTGCTGACCGCACTCAAGGGAACCAACCTGTGGGACCGGCTGGAGCGCGAGAATCGGCTGTTGAACAAACCTGTCGAGATCGACGACACTGCCCTGAACTTCAAGCCGCAGATGGATCCCGGGGTGCTGGTGGAAGGGTATCTCCGGGTCATCAGGACCATCTACGATGCAACGTTGGAGAATTATTTCGACCGCTGCCTGACCCTGCTCGACAACCTCAACCCCGTACCACACGTCTACAAGCCGGTAAGCAACCACATACTCTTGGCGGGAATCATGCGGATCCGGCGGCGCCTGACGCCGGAGCAGTTGCCGCCGTTTTCGCGCTATATCGCCAAAGTCTCCAGGAATCATCCTCGATTCCTGCTGCTCGCAATCCGTCTGGCCGGCATGGGTCATCACTGCGAAAAATTCACGCGCCAGCAGACCGTTCTCCGTGGCTTCAAGGAGTACTTGAAATCAGAGTTGGCATCATTCAATGAAGCCGGATGGGAGTCTGAATCGGCACCGGGAATGCGGGACGAGTTCAGACAGGAGATGTTAAAACACGCAAATGCGCGACAGAAGGCCATCCCCGATGAATTCCGTTTTTACGGGGACGGCATCTCTGAGGCTCTGGCGGCTTTCCAGCATGCGTTGAGTCCGGAGGCTCCGTTGGCCTTGCCGGTCAAGTAGAAATACTCTTCAGTTGACTGAGGGACAATCGGGACTGTTTGTCCGCCAGTCTTCGTCGGCAAGTTTGTCACAACGGAGTGCGGCGGTAGGAAAACCGCCGCTCCACCGGCGACAAGATTGTCGCCGCTCCCCTATGCGAGCAGCTTGTCCACCACGTGGCCGCCCACGTCCGTGAGGCGGAATTGGCGTCCCTGGAACTTGTAGACCAGCCGGGTATGGTCCAGACCCAGCAGATGGAGAATGGTTGCGTGCATATCGTGCATGTGGATGGGATCTTCCACGATGTCGAATCCCAGCTCGTCGGTCTTGCCCACGGTGGTTCCCGGCTTGGTGCCGCCGCCGGCCATCCACATGGTGAATGCGTACGGATGATGGTCTCGTCCCGGATACTTTCCGGGATGCTCGTTCATGGGAGTCCGGCCGAATTCGCCGCCCCAGACCACCAGTGTGTCCTCCAGCAGGCCCCGGTCTTTCAGGTCCTTCACCAGGGCGGCTGAGGCCTGGTCGATCTCCAGGCAGCGCGTCTGCAACCCCTCCTTGTGGATGATGGACCCCGAGGCGATCAGTCCGTGGTGGTCCCATCCGTGGTGATAGAGCTGGACGAAGCGGACGCCCCGCTCCACCAGGCGCCGGGCCAGGAGGCAGTTGTTGGCGAAGGATTCCTTTCCCGGCTCGGTCCCGTACATGCGGTGGATGTGCTCCGGTTCGCCGTTGATGTCCATCAGTTCGGGGACACTGGTCTGCATCCGGTAGGCCAATTCGTAGGAGGCGATGCGGGTCAGGATCTCCGGATCCCCCACGGCCTCGTATTGCCGTTGATTGAGCTTCTTCAGAGTGTCAAGCGATTGGCGGCGAGCCTTGCGGGTCATCCATTCGGGATCGGACAAGAAGAGTACCGGATCGCCCTGGGACCGGAACTGGACTCCCTGATAGACGGTGGGAAGGAATGCAGGACCCCAGCACGAATTGCCGGCGAAGACCTCCACCGGACCCGATTGCAGGACCACGAAGCCCGGGAGGTCGCGGTTCTCGCTGCCCAGCCCGTAGGTCAGCCACGAACCCATGCTGGGCCGGCCGATGAGATGGTGCCCCGTGTTCATGAACAATTGTGCCGGAGCGTGGTTGAACTGCTCCGCGTGGACCGACTTTACGATGGTCAGGTCGTCCACGACCTCGGCGAGGTGGGGCAGCAACTCCGAGACCTCGCCCCCCGACTCACCGTATTGACCGAAAGAGTAGGGAGAAGCCAAGGCCTGAGGCGTCCCTCGCAAGAAGGCGAACCGTTTGCCGTCCAGCGTTCCCTCCGCGACGTTCTGGCCGTCCATTTCCGTGAGCCGCGGCTTGTTGTCGAACATGTCGAGCTGAGAAGGACCGCCCGACATGAAAAGGAA
The DNA here is from genome assembly GCA_028874215.1 of Acidobacteriota bacterium. Classification (NCBI taxonomy): domain Bacteria; kingdom Pseudomonadati; phylum Acidobacteriota; species Acidobacteriota bacterium. The sequence goes on along the minus strand of JAPPLF010000102.1, from coordinate 23,079 downwards.
GATAACGTTCTTGGCCTTGGGTTCGAAGTGCCCCGCTTTCGGCGCCATGGGATGGCGGGCATCCGGGGCGGGCGCCGACAATAGCCGGTCGTCCAACATCCCGGCCAGGGCGATGGACCCGATGCTCATCCCTCCCCGGAAGAAAAAGTGACGGCGGGTGACGGCTTTCAAAAACTCCTGTTGGCTGTTCATGGGTGCCTTTTCCTGGGACTCACGGTCGCGAGATGGTTTCATCCAAATTCAGGAGCACCTGAGCCACACTGGTCCAGGCCATGAAATCTCCGGTTTCCGCCTTCTCGCGCGCATTCGCCGCATCCGGAGCGGATCCGGACAGGTTCTGCATTTGAAGCCGATAGAGGGCGGTCAGATCCTGAAGCTCTCCGGGTGACGGCCGGCGACCGACACAAAGGCGAAATCCGTGGGAGATCCGGTCGGCCGTTTCCGGACCCGTTTCCGAGATCATGCGGTGGGCCAGTCCCCGGGCGGCTTCCAGAAAGGTCTGGTCGTTCATCAAGTTCAGCGCTTGGAGCGGCGTATTGGACCGGCTGCGAGCCACGCACGTGGACTCACGGCTGGGAGCGTCGAAATTGGCGTAGAAGGGATAGGGACGAATCCGCTTCAGGAAAGTGTAGAGACCCCGCCGGTAGCGGTCGTCACCGCGACCCGTGATCCAGGTGTCCGCCACGTACAGGTTGTCCCAGAGCCCCTTGGGCTGAGGCGGAAAGACACTGGGACCGTAAGGCCTCAGACTGAGGAGTCCCGCGGTGCTCAGCGCGCTGTCCCGAATCATTTCGGCATCCATCCGGAAGCGCGGCCCACGGGCGTAGAACTGGTTGGAGGGGTCCTTTTCCCGCAGGACCTCTCCCATGCGGGAATCTTGACGATAGGTCGCCGATGTGACCATCAAACGATGCATGGTCTTCATGGACCAATTCTGATCCACGAACTCGGTGGCGAGCCAATCCAGAAGCTCCGGATGCGTGGGTCGGTCGCCCTGTGTCCCCAGGTTTTCCGGCGTCGTGACCAGTGGCCGGCCGAAATGATCGGCCCAGAGCCGATTCATGGTGACCCGTCCCACCAGGGGGTTCTCCGGCGAGACGAGCCAGCGGGCCAGGGTCAGGCGATTGGGCGGCGTGTCGCTCTCCGGCAGGGCATGGAGCACCGTGGGGACGCCCGGATGGACCTCCTTGCCCGGGTCCAAAAAACTTCCCTTGACAAACAGATGGGTGGTCCGGGGCTTCTCCAGCTCTTTCATGACCAGGCTGTTGGGCGAGGTCAACTGCTTCCAGAAGGCCAGAAGCTCGGAGAGCCGTTGCCGTTTCGGCGTCAGCAGGGGGGCGAAGCCGCGATAGTAGTCGTTCAGGGTCCGGCGTTGGACCTCGGTCCTCCGGACGGGGGGAACGGCCAGGACGCGTTCTGCCCGCGTCGGGAGCTTGACGTTCCGGGCCGGGTCCTGATCCCGGGTCACGGAAAAACGAAAACGGCCGATTGTCTTGCCCGGCTTCTCTCCCTCATGTCTCAGGCGGATGGTGAACCGGGTTCCACCCGAAAAGCCCAAGGGAGACTCGGACAGGAAAATGGCCTGGCGTTCGACCCTGTTCTCTTGCTTGGTCCCGCTGTTGGACCAGCCGGTGGTGGGGTCGCCGTCCAGGGCGCGGCGAATTCCCATGGTAACGGGATCGATCTCGGCCGCGGCGCCGCTGAACGCCACCGGTGAGGAGGATCCCGAGGCGGCCAGAGGCTCCGCCACCACTTCAAACTCGGTCAAAATGAACTCCCCGTCGGAACTCCGGCTGGACCCGCCGTGGGGCAGGCTGGGATCCGTCAGGGTCTCCAGACGGATGGCGGTGATTCCCTCGACGTGGGTCTCGGTCACGACCACAAACGTTTCGCGCCCCGGCTTCGGTCCGGAAGCCAGCAGGGCACCGTCCCCCTGAAGGGTCAGTTCCGCGCCGCCCAGGGAGAAGTAGGTGACCGGATCCAGATCGCTCCAGGAGACCATCTCCGTGGCCGTTTGCGTCTCCCATTGAGTCCGCGCCGCCTCCAACTCCGGCGTGGAACGTTTCAATGCAGCCTTCAGCTCCACGATCTCCCGCTCGATTTCGGAGCGGTGAGAGGACAGATAGTCGGCGGGAGGCAGGGTGATGCTGGCGTTCTGCGGCCGGACCTTCGTCTTCGGGTTGTTCTCCTCCATCGTGTTGTTGAAGAAGGCGTACATCCCGAAGTACTCCTCCTGGGTGATGGGATCGTACTTGTGATCGTGGCACTGGGCGCAGGCAATGGTGCTCCCGAGCCAGACGGTTCCGGTGGTCTCGACCCGGTCCAGGATGGCCGCTACCCGGTACTCCTCCGGGTCGGTGCCACCCTCGGTGTTGATCATGGTGTTGCGGTGGAATCCGGTGGCGATCTTCTGCTCGGGAGTGGCGTCGGTCAGCAGGTCCCCCGCGATCTGCTCGATGGTGAACTGGTCGAAGGGCATGTCGGAGCTGATGGCCTTGATCACCCAATCGCGATAGAGCCACATGTTGCGCCGCCGGTCGTGGATGTAGCCGTTGGTGTCGGCATATCGGGCCAGGTCCAGCCAGGGCCGGGCCCAGCGCTCTCCGTAGCGGGGCGAGGCCAGGAGCCGGTCGACGAGTCGCTCGTAGGCCAGCGGACGCCGATCCTCGACGAAGGCGTCCACTTCCTCGGGAGTCGGCGGAAGCCCGATGAGATCCAGGGTCACGCGGCGGATCAAGGTCTCCCGCGAGGCTTCCGGGGACGGCTCCAGGCCTTCCCGTTCCAACCGCTCCAGGACGAAGCGGTCGATGGCATTGCGGACCCGGGACATATCTTTGACCTTCGGAAGGGAAGGACGGACCGGATTGACATAGGCCCAGTGCTTCTTGACGCCGTCGCCGGTTCCATCGATGGCCTCGGTCCAAGGGGCTCCCTGGTCCAGCCAAGTACGGATCATCTCGACCTGGTCGCGGGGCAGGGTACCCGTGAGAGGCATGGGAGACCCCGGGGCGTCGCCGACGATCTTCCGGTAGAGGAGGCTCGAGGAACCGTCGCCGGGAAGGATGGCCGGTCCGGACTGGCCCCCCTTCAGGGCCGCCTCCCGGGTATCCAGGCGAAGACCGTTCATGCTCTGGCCGGCGCCGTGGCACTGGTTGCAGTTGGCCTCGAGGATGGGGCGGATGTCGCGGGCGAAGTCGACGTCCCGGTCCGCGGAGGGCGGCGGGCCCGATCCGCTCATCAGGGCGACGGTGCTCATAATGCTGAGCACAAAGAGAGATGCCCAGGTTTGGAGCCTTCGGACTGGTGTCCAGCGCATACGCCAACCTCGATTCGGGGTGTCGCACGAGTATATCAATCCAGGGCGAATATCGTCGCCAGGAGGGGGGACTGTTAGTCCCCCCGTCTTCTTTTGCGCGTAATAATTTGAGGTTTCCCAAACCGGAACAGCGGGGGTAGGAAAACTCCGGCTCCCATTAGACAATAGGGAGAGGTTTCGACCATGGCCATCGGATTGAGACGCATCGGACCCGCGTTTATCGTGGGGGCCTGCATTATCGGACCGGGCAGCGTCACCCTGATGTCGCGAACCGGCGCGGTCTACGGCTACTCCATGCTCTGGCTGGCCATCCTTGCCGGCGCCCTCATGGCGGGGTTTCTCGCCCTCTTCCTGCGATTCGGACTCTACTCACAAGAGACCTTTCTGGGACTGGCCTCCCGAAAGCTGGGCCCCTGGTTCGCCGTGGTCTGCGGCTTCTCCCTGGCCTCGGTGAACGCCACCTTCCAGTTCGGGAACAACCTGGGCGTCACCGCCGCCATGACCACGCTCTTTGGAGACGTCCCCAAGTTGGTCTGGCCGGTGGGATTCACGCTGCTCTCCATCGTCTTCCTCGCAGGCTTCCGGAACATCTACCTGCTGCTGGAAAGGTTGATGACCTTCTTCCTGGTCTTCATGGTCCTGGCGTTCGCGGCCAACCTGCTGTGGGCCGGCCCCGACTGGTTGTCCGCCCTGAAGGGCGCGACCATCCCCAATATTCCGGAGGGAGCCGACTGGCTCACGTTAGGCGGCCTGGTGGCCACCACGTTCGTGATGGTGGCGGCCTTCTTCCAGGCCTACCTGGTCCGTGCCAAGGGCTGGAAGGAAGAAGATCTCTCCAGCGGCGTCACCGACACGGTGCTGGCGTCCGTTCTCTACACGGCCATCGGCTGCGTGATCATGATGACTGCGGCCGCCGTTCTTTACCCGGACGGACGTGTGGACAGCGCCGCGGGCATGGCAATGCAACTAGAGGGCGTCTTCGGACCGTACGCCCGGATCATCTTCTGCGTCGGTTTCGGCACCGCAGCCTTCTCCAGCTTCGTGACCAACGCCATGGTCGGCGGGGTCCTGGTCAACGACGGGCTGGGCCTGGGGGGCAAGGTCAACTCTCCCACGACCAAGCTCATCGCCGGGATCATCCTGGTCATCGGCATGGCCACTGCTGTTGCCATCCTTCAGTCCGAGGCGCCGGCTGATGCGTCGGCAACGTCGGCCTCTGTCGCAAAGAGCCAGTTGGAGATCCGTGCCCTCGCCTTGGCCCAGGCCCTGACCCTGCTGGCGATGCCCCTGGGCGTACTGGCCACGTTGCTGGCCTTCTTCGACCGGGACGCCATGGCGCGGCGTCCGTTGTCGCTGCCGGAACGGGCCTTCGTCCTTGTAGGCGTGACCGTCCTGTTGGGAATCGCCGGCATGACGGCCCTCAGGGTCGTGCCGATGGTGAAGAGTTTGTTGGCGGGGTAGGGAACCAGCCATGGAAACGGATATTCGGATCCTGGAGATTCAACCTTACTTCACCCGGGAACGATCCCGGACACCCCTGAAGTTCGGCGGAGTGGTGATGGATTCGGCCTGGCTGTGCCACGTTCGGGTCCTGGTGGAGAACCGGCGCGGAGAGAGAGGAGAAGGCTGGGGCGCCATCTTTCTTTCCGACGTCTGGGGCTGGCCCTCAAGCCGCGTGGACCATCCGCAGCGGGAGAACCTGATGGTCCAACTCGTGCGTTCCTGGTGCCGGCGTCTCCGGGACGTACAGGATTCCTCCCACCCCATCGACCTCTTTTGGGAACTGGAGCCGGAATTGGAGACCCTGGCGCGAGACCTCTGCCGGGACGCGGGGGCCGCCGAGGAGATGCCCCGGCTCAATGCGCTCATCTGCGCATCGGCCGCCGACGCCGCCCTCCACGATGCCTTCGGGAACACGGCGGGCATCGACACCTACCTGGGCTACGGCCCCGGGCACATGGACCACGATCTCTCCCGTTGGTTGGGGTCATCCTACGCGGGCCGCTATGTTGAGGATTTTCTCCATCCTTTGCCGGAACAGGTGGATGCCTTCCACCTGGTGGGGGGGATGGACAAGCTTTCGGAGGCCGAAGTCACGGAAGATGACCCCGACGACGGCCTTCCCGTTTCCCTGGACCAATGGATCCGCTACGAGGCGCTCCGCTGTCTGAAGGTCAAGCTGGTGGGGACCGACCTGGAGTGGGATCTCAACCGGCTGTTGGAGGTCTATCGCCTGGCCCGTGCGGAGCAACGCCGCCTCGGTATCGATGAACTGTGGCTCACGGCGGACACGAATGAGATGTGCGGCACACCCCAGTACATGGTGGAGCTTCTGGTGCGGTTGAGGGAAGAGAACCGGGCTGCGTTCGACTCGCTGCTCTACGTGGAACAGCCCTGCGAGAGGGATCTGCGAAAACGAATGTTGGACATGACGGAATTGCGGCAGATCAAGCCGGTGATCGTGGATGAGGCCCTGAGCTCGCTGGAGGATCTGGAACTGGCGTTGGAACTGGGCTACAGCGGGCTGGCCTTGAAGACCTGCAAGTGCCAATCGGCCGAACTGGTGCTGGCATCCCGGGCGGCGGCGGCCGGCGTTCCGTTCGCGGTGCAGGATCTGACCAATCCGGGGATCGCGCTGCTTCAGTCGGCTGGGCTTGCCGGTAGGCTGCAGACCATACGGGGCGTGGAGTCCAACAGCCGCCAGTTCTTCCCCGCCAGCAGCGAACCGGAACGGGCGGTCCATCCTGGATTCTTCAAGCTGGAGCAGGGAAGGATCCGCACGTCTACCCTTCGGGGGCCGGGACTCGGCTACCAGTGGGACCGCATCGACCGCCGATTTGAAACGTCCTGACGTCGTGGTAATCTCATCCCAAAGGAGCGGCGGCTTCTAGCCGCCGAACAGGAACGGCGGTTTCTAACCGCCGAACTCCGACGTAACAATGAAGGAACGGCCGTACAAAGGAATGGGCGATTAGGAAATCGCCCCTCCAAGGAGGATCAGCCATGGCGGCAATACAGACATCCGTAGTCACTGAGGTTCCTCGGGAAATCGATGCTGTCGAATGGGATCTCCGGGTCCAGCTCGCGGCGTGCTACCGGATCGTGGACTATTTCGACTGGTGCGAGCTGATCTACGGGCATATCTCGCTTCGCGTGCCCGGCCCCGAACACCACTTTCTGATCAACCCCTACGGGCTGCGCTATGACGAGATGACGGCTTCCAGCCTGGTGAAGATCGACCTGGACGGGAATCTGGTCGAGCCCTCCGACTATCCCTTCAACCCGGCCGGGTTCGTCATCCACAGCGCCATTCACCAGCACCGGGAGAATGCCCACTGCGTGATCCACACCCATACCCGGGCCGGAATGGCCGTGGCGGCGCTGGAATGCGGACTCCTGAACATCAGCATGAACGCCACCAGCTTCTACAACAATATCGGCTACCACGACTACGAGGGCTCTCAACTGTTCCTGGACGAGCGCAGGAAGCTCGCCGAGGACCTGGGAACGTCGAACGTCATGATCCTGCGCAACCATGGTCTGTTGAGCGTCGGAGCAACCGTCCCCGAGGCGTTCCTGCACATCTACCGTCTGGAGCGGGCCTGCCAGGTCCAGCTCGATGCTATGGCCTGCCGGCAGAAACTGGTGATCCCGTCCGATTCGGTCGTCGCGCGGTCGGCGGATCAGATGGACGATTTCGCCAAGTGCGCCGCCGACCTGGGCCAACTGGAATTTGACGCCCTGGTCCGGCTCATGGACCAGAGGGACCCCTCGTTCCGTAACTGAGCCCGGCTTCGCCGAATCGATTCGAGCGCGCCGGCCCGAAGGCTCCCGCATGGCAACTGAGCGATGAGATTCCTGCGGCTCGTCGTGGCCGTAGCCCTGTCAGTCCTCCTGTACGAAAGATTGGCGTCCCTGGATCAGTACGTCGGGCCCCCACTGTACCGGCCGCTGCACTTCCTGGGATTTCTGGTCACCGGGGTTGTGATCTATCTCGTCCTCCTCCCCAAGAAAAAGAGGGTCTGGACCGGGCGGGACTCGGCCTTTGTGGCAGCCAGCGCGTTCACCGCGGCCGCCGTTTGGATCTACGAGTTCCTTTTCTCGTATCAAGTGAGCCACTTGGGTGGAATCCTGATCTACATGATCCCGTTGGCGCTCTTCATCCTGAGCCGGTGGATCACGACGACGAAAGCCGGCGCCTGACGCGCTCGCAATGGAGGGTACGCAAGAAAAAGCCGCTTGGAAGCGGGGCCGGATGACGGTATCGAAGGAGGAACCCATGAACCAGGAGAGAATCACCCGACGCCGGATCCTGGGAGGGCTGGCCACCCTCGCCGTTTCTTCCGGGAGAGCAGAACCCGCCTGGTCTCTACCGGCTGAAGGATCCCTCAGCGCCGGCCTTTTCAGCGAAGCGGGCAGCCACGCCGAACACTACCTGAAGGGCTTTGCGCAGGCCCGTGGAGTGGGTCGAGTGGCCGTTTCCGACCCCACGGGGAAGACCTTCGAGCAGGCGAAACAACTACTGGGCGGGCGTCTGGAAGGAACCTACCGCAGCCATCGGGAGATGCTGGAGAGAGTTCACCCCAAGCTCGTGGTCGTGACTTTGGAAGGACATCACGCGCCTCCCGCCATCCGATTGGCCTTGGAGGCGAACTGCCATGTGATGACGGAGAAGCCGGGCTGTGCCCGCCTGGAAGACTTCGAGCCTCTGGTCGAGCTGGCGCAGTCGCGCGGCCGGGACCTGATGTTGGCCATGGCGACCCGGATGAGCCTGGCCGTCAAGAAGGCGCGCGACCTGATCCGGTCCGGCTTTCTGGGGAAGCCCTACTCGGCCACCATGGACTGGATCAGCGACCAGACGCGGCTGACCCGCCCCGAACATCAACGCTCCTGGCTCTCCTTCAAGGACAAGGCTGGAGGCGGAAAGCTCATCTTCCATGGGATCCACTACTTGGACCTGATCCAATTCCTCACTGGAGATCGGATTGACCGGATCACATCCCTCTGCGAGAACGTGGGAGGCCAGCCCATCGAGGTCGAAGATGCAGCAGTCGTCTCCTTTCGCCTCAGCAAGGGCTTGGTGGGAACCCTCAACGCCGGGTACTACTTGGACGAGGGCTACCAGAACCAGGTCCGTTTCTGGGGTTCGAAGGGTTGGTTCCATATGGACCTGCCCTATGGGGAGACCTTGAAATGGTACTCCACGCATCCCGAGGCGCCCCGGGGTGTCCAGTTCTTCCAATATCAGGACGATCCCAATCCACCCTACGTGTACGGTCCGCTGGTGCAGGAGGCGGTTGACGCCGCCTTGGGGCTCTCCCCGCCTCCCATGACGGCAGCGGAGTGCCTCCATCTCATGAGGGTGATTTTCGCTGCCTACCGGGCGGCGGAAACAGGGAAAACCCAGGAGGTGGCGTCGTAAATGAGAGCCCTGACCGACCTTGTCTACCCTGTTCCGTGCGACTCGTCTCGGCGCTGATCCGAGCGCCCGCCCCTCAGGACCCGGCCACGCCTGGCGTCATGCCAGGATCTCATTCACCACCCGCCCGTAGACGTCCGTGAGGCGGAAGTCGCGACCGCTGTAGCGATAGGTCAGCCTCTCGTGGTCGAGGCCCAGCAGGTGCAGGATGGTGGCGTGCAAGTCGTGAATGTGCACCTTCTGGTCGACGGCCCGTAGCCCGTACTCGTCGGTGACGCCGTGGACCATGCCTCCACGCACGCCCCCTCCGGCCATCCATGTGCAGAACCCTTCGGGGTTGTGACCCCGCCCGTATTGGGACTTGTCTCCGAAGGAAAAATCCTCGAAGTGGGGGGTTCGCCCGAATTCACCCGACCAGACGAGGAGCGTGTCGTCGAACAGTCCCCTGGCCTTGAGGTCCGAGATCAGCCCGGCCGTGGGCTTGTCGATGTTGGCGCACTTTTGGGGGAGGCCCTTGCCGATCGCTTCGTGATGGTCCCAGCCGCTGGAGGTGATCTGGATGAAACGCACGCCGGCTTCGGCAAAGCGCCGCGCCAGCAGGCACTGGCGTCCGAATTCGTCGGTCTCTTTCCAGCCGATGCCGTAGAGGTCGAGTGTAGCCTTTGACTCGGACGACAGGTCGATGAGGTCCGGAGCCTCCGACTGCATTCGAAACGCCAGCTCGAAGGACTGGATGAGTCCCTCCATCTGGCGGTCGGATCGAACCTGTTGCAGGTGCGCCCGGTTCATCTGTTGAATGAAATCCACCTGATCTCGCTGCAGATCGACAGGCAGGCTCGGATCCTCGATATAACGAAACACCGCTTTCTCGGCGCCGGTGGCCCGGCTTCCCAGCACCGTTCCCTGGTAGACGGCGGGGAGGAATGAATTCCCGAAAAACTGGACGTTCCCGGTGTCGTCGACGAGGAGGGGACAGATGGTGATGAAGCTGGGAAGATTCCGGTTCTCGGTTCCCAGCCCGTACCCGACCCACGATCCCATCGACGGACGAATCAGGCGGGGATCACCGGTGTGCAGTTGCCTGGCCGCGGGGGCATGAGCTTCGTTGTCCGCCTGCATGGCCCGGAGAAGACACAGCTCATCGGCGTGCTTCGCCATATGGGGCAACCAATCGGTCATCATCATTCCGGACTGTCCCCGGGGCCGCATCGGGGAGATCGGTCCCATCAGACAGCTCAAGTCCATCCCCACCCCATCGGGGATCTCGTAGGGAATGGCTTCTCCACTCTCTTTCGCCAGCCGCGGTTTGTAGTCGAACATGTCGAGTTGGGAGGGGCCACCCGCCATCCACATGAAAATCACGCGCTTGGCGCGGGGCGGAACATGCGGAACCTTCGGCGCCAGGGGGCCGGCGGCGGCCGAAGCCTGCTCGGTGCACATGGCGGCCAGCGCCACTGAGCCGAAACCGCAAGCGGAGGATTGCAAGAAACGGCGGCGGGTCAAGTCTCGGTGAGGTGGGAGGTTCATGGGGATCATCCTCGAAAAAGGAATTCGTTTGACGCAAACACGGAATGACAGTAGCGCGCCCAGGCATTCAGGCGCGAATCATCAGACGCCTCCGGCAGACGGCCCAGCTTCACTTCGAATTTCGCGATGAAATCCAGCGCCTGCTCCACTTCCTGGTTGGTGGCGGGCCGGTTCAAGGCTTGCAGGAAAAAATCGGAGACCCGCGTCTTGTCGTCCGGCGCCCCGGCCTCCAGGAGGGTGCGGGCCGTCAGCAGAGCCTGCTCCCGGAGGAAGGGAGAATTCAAAAGATAGAGGCTCTGCGTGGGGACAGTGGTGACCGACCGGGCTCCGATGGTCTGATCGGGATCGGGGAAATCGAAAAGATTCAGCAGGTCGAGCTGCGGGAGCTGATTCTTGCGCACCGACGGCAGGTAGATCGTTCGACGATTCAGAATCTCGTCATTCACCTTGGCGTCCTGCGTCAGTGCCGTGGGAAAACCCAGCGCGATGCTTTCGGGGATATCCAGGGGCAGGGTAGGGCCTCCCCGGGTGCGGTCCAGCGCGCCACTGATGGCCAGCACGGCATCGCGATAGGATTCCGCCTCCAACCGGCGCCGATTGGCCCGCCACAGCAGGCGGTTGTCCGGGTCGATCTCGTGCCCTCTCAGGTTGTGATTGCTGGCTTGACGGTAGGTCCCCGTGAGAACGATCTCCCGGATCATGCCCTTGACGGACCATCCCAACTCGACAAAACGGGAGGCGAGGTAGTCGAGCAGTTCCGGATGGCTGGGAGGCTCTCCGCCGGCACCGAAGTTGTCGACCGTACGGACCAAGCCGGCGCCGAAAAGATGATGCCAGATTCGGTTGACCATGACTCTGGCCAGCAGGCGGTTCTGCGGGTCGATGAGCCACTCGGCCAACTCCAGTCGGCCGCTCGATTTCTGGAAACCCTCGTAGAGCCCTTTCAGATTTCGATGGCTGTCGATGCGGCCGGCCTTGGCGGGCGAAGCGACTGAGAGAAACCCCCTGGGAACCTCTTCGCCGAGATTGTGCGGGTCCCCGCCGATGTTGACGCGACAGTCCTTGGGGACCGGCCGATCCTGGACGGCAATGGCCATCGGCGGACCGGGACGGCGGAACTCCAACAGTCTGATCCGGTCCTTCGCTTCCTTGAGCTTCTTGTCGATTTCCTTGAGTTCCTTCTCCAGCTCCTCCTTGGCTTCGGTTCCTGCCTCGTCAAGCGCTTTCTGCCGGTCGGTCAGGCGCTTCTTTTCAGTTTCGACGGCTTCATATTCGCTCAGGAACCTGTCCAGGGTCTGTTGGTATTCCTCCGTGGCGAGGGCGCGCTTTCTCATCTCGGACGGGGTCTCCGGCAGCAACACCCGGTTGACGTCGCTGAAGCCGCCGCTCATTCGGCCGTTGAGAGTTCGAGTGCTGCGGAAGATTCCCGCCAATGCGTAGTACTCGCGGGTGGGGATGGGATCGAATTTGTGATCGTGGCAGCGGGCGCAACCGAGGGTCAAGCCTTGAAGGGCCCGGCCCAGGGTGTCGAGTTGTTGGTCCACGACATCCATGCGGAGTTTTTCTTTGTCGGAATCCACCACGGCCCAGGGCCCGATGGCCAGGAAACCCGTGGCTACGAGCTGCTCACGGCGCTCGGCGTCGGTTTTCCAGGGGAGGACGTCGCCAGAGACCTGCTCTTGAACAAAGCGGTCGTAGGGCTTGTCGGAATTGAAGGCGTTGATGACGTAGTCGCGATATCGCCAGGCCTCCCTTGCCGGAATGCGGCGGCCCTGTCCCAGACTGTCAGCGTAGCTGGTCAGATCGAGCCAGTGCCGACCCCAGCGCTCGCCGAATCCGGGGGATATCAGAAGCCGGTCAATGACCTTTTCGAAGGCGAGTTCGGAGTCGTCGTGGACAAACGCCGCAACGTCTTCGGGCTCTGGGGGAAGACCGATGAGGTCGAAGTAAACTCGCCGCAAAAGCGTGTAGCGGTCAGCATCGGGGGAGGGAGCGAGCTCCCGGGCCTCCAGCTTCTTCAGAATAAAGTTGTCTATGGGATCGGCGGGCCAAGTGTTGTTCCGAACTGGGAGAGAGGGAACCTTCTTCACAGGCTTCCAAGCCCAGTGGTTCTCACTCGCGGCCTGGTTCGTTTGCCTGTCGGCGGTTTTGATAGCGCCGGCAATCTCCAGATCCGGCCAGGGTGCTCCGATCTCGACCCATCTGACCAGCGCTTGGATCTGGGCCTCCGTTAACCTTCCCGCTGGAGGCATTTCAAGGTTTTCGTAGCGGACTGCCTGGATAAGCTGGCTTGCGTCCGCGTCACCGGGGACGATTGCCGCCCCCCGGGTGCCTCCGTTGAGCAAAGAGGCTCGACCATCCACGCGCAACTTCGAGTACAGGATCTTGGCCTGCTCGCTGTGGCACTGGTAGCAGTTCTTTACTAGCAACGGCCTGATCTTGGACTCGAAGAACTCGGTCTGTTCGGTTGTGGGCCGGACACCATGAGGGGTACTAGCAGTTAGAAATATGATCCCGAACATGGCCGCGAGACTCCGCAAGATCGACTGGGCAACGTCTCGTCGGCAGGAGATCACCTGAAATCACCCTCCGGAGTCTGTCCGAAAAGGCTGGCGTGAACCGAAAAAAGATTCTGTACGGGCAATAAGCTGTCGGAAGTCTACCTTGAATACGGGAGTCCGGCAACCGATTGAGCGGACAGGACATCCGACCAATCCAGGGTCGACATTGCACGATATGAAGCTGGCTCACAACGAATCGACAACCTGCTGACCGGGGATCGAAAAGAAGTAGGGGACAGTTACCATTTATACCCGCTCCTTTTTTCCGATTAATGAAGGATCACATGGACGGTGGGCCGACCCGGGATTACATCAGTCCTCAATAATTTCTTCAATCTCGAGTCCCACACCGCTGGACAGGGCAGACAAAACGCGCCGGTAGTTGCCTTTGTGCAGTCGGACGTAGACATAACCGAGGGGCAGGTCGTTCACACCTTCAAACTCAATCGTGAGCCAATGTTTCTTCCCTTTGCTAAAAAGTAGCCAAGGAGTCACCAGTAAGCCTGCCTTGTACCGTCTATGGGATGATCGTTCATATACGATCTTTTTTACGTTGTCGTATGGAATGAGTGCATAGACCTTCTTGTCCGCACCGTGCTTTTCATCTGCGATCATGATCGTTCTCGCTTCGGGATCAAGTGCCAGCCGAGCGTCGTACTTCTCTTCCTTGTCACTCAGATCTTCGTAGAAATCAACCTTGCGGAACACAACCGTTTCCGCGACCGATGCCAGGTTCGTGGCGAGAACAGTCAATAGGGCGATAAGTGCGATCGTTAGTTTCATTGTGCCTCCTCAATAGGACGGTGGCTCACCCTTCGATGTTCCACATATCACGCTGGTGCTGGAGGTCGTAATTCCGAGTTTGCTATTTAGTAGATTCCAGCATCCGATTAATATGAATGTCTCTATCCCAATCCTCGTCGCCGCTACACTCAATTCTGCAAACACACGGTAAAGACGAAATCTCGAGGGATTTGTTCGTCCGAATGTGCAATCGCGATTAGCGAATCTGAAAACCGTAGAGGTCGGCGTTCTCAACGTAGATGCGCAGACGAACTGGCTGCCCTCGCAACGCGGCCAGATCCGATTTTCCCTTCCAGGTCACCTGCTGCTGTGTACTGTCGAACGCCTTCAGCAGACACTCCTTCCGGCCGTAACCAGGTAGAGGACTGCCCCCTTCGTCCAGAATCTCTACAGCCACATGACCCTTGCTGGCAGCAGCATTCACCGTTAACCGGCTTCCCTGAAAGATCAGCGGGTGGGTCGTCAACATACCCACCTGCTCTCCAGCGCGCCGTGACGCAAACCCATTGGTCCGAAACTCCACGCGGTACGGCACGATCTCGTACTCCCAGCTTTTCTCGACGTGGTTACCGCGATTTTGACCCGTGTGCGTCTCCAGCTCGGCCCAGAAGGCCTCCCGCACCTCCTCCATGGTCGGATTGCACTGCGGCCGCCGCCAGCTCCAGATGCAGTCGTACATGGCCCATCCCGGCCCCACCGGCGCCGGCTGGGACAGGTAGGGCCGACCGTTGTAAGTCTTGTCGTCATAGATCTCGGAGGCCGGCACAGGAGGATCATCCAATCCACCCCGCAACCGGTTCAGAATCCAGGCGTTGAAATGCAGAGTATTCGTCCCGTGGTAGAACGCCTCTGACCGGTCTCCATCCACCGGACCGTCGATGAGACTGTAGACGATCCCATGATCGAAGCTGCCATCGGGTCCGTTGGGGATCCAGGCTTGGTCCCCGCCCACGTCCTCCCAGTGGATTCCGTTCCGGCTCACCCAGATGTGGACGTCCATCTGCTGCGTCTCGCAGTCGTAGAGCGGAAAGAACGCCACGTAGAGGTCCCCGATCTGCTTTACCCGCTGCATTCCGTAGCTCTGGTGCTTCGGATGCTCCCGCGGCGGCGCCCAGATGTAGCTCCGGTGCCAGTTCACGCCGTCCCGCGTGGTCATGCGTCCCAGGTTCCGCGAGACCGCCCACTTGTTGTCGTAGCGCACCAGCCCCCGCCCCATGGCCGGAGGATGCGGCGCGAAGTACAACACCAGCTCACCTGTCCGCTCGTCGTAGAACATGGGCCCCAGGTTGTCGTTGGGGTTGTCCAACGATTCCAACTGCGAGTGATGCCGCATGAAGGGCCGTTCCGTGGTGAGATACCGGATCCCATCCGAGTCCGTGACCATGAGATACGTCCCCCGGAGGAAGAACATGTCTTCGGTCTTGGGGGTGTAGACCATGGTGGCGGTCCGGAGATCGGGCACCCCGCGAGTCCGGTAGTCCCAAAGTCCCCCGAAACTGCCCCTCGCTTCCACGTTGCTCCCGCGGGGAATGACCTCCAGGATATTGTTGGCCCGGGATCCCTCGAACTCCACCAGGCCCAGATCCGGCTTGGTCCAACGCACGCCGTCACTGGAGACGGCCAGCAACCGGTGGCGGGGATTGAGGCTGTTGTATTCCAGTTCGTAACGATTCTTGTTTTCGTTGAATTCGTATCTCGAGCCGACGGGGACCATGACCGCGTGCCCCTCCCAGGGCCGGTCCGCCCGGACGAGCGGCTGGCTGTCCAGCTTGCGGGCCGGATGGAAGACCCTCTTCAGATTCCGCTGTTCGTCGATCAGGAAGTCGTCCAGGAACAATTGGGGAGCCACCGGGATCTCGATGGGCGGCTCCGGTTTGGGCGGCGGCCCGTTCCGGAACACGTAAAGAGCCCGGCGGACGCCGTCGTCCCAGAGGTGCCCGTCGATCCGGGGCCGGACTCGAACGTGATATGTCTGAGGCTCCAGGTCCGTCAGGTCGAATGACACCCCGACCTTGTCCCGGGTCAGGCGCACCGCGCTGGGGGAGGATCGCAGGACACCGGTCCGGGCTTCCACGATATCCACTTCGACCGCCAGCTCGGTGACCGGTGCGCCCTTTTCCAGCCAGAGATCGATCTTGGCCGCGTTGTCGTCGATGTAGGCCAAGCGGTCCAGATCCGCTCCCACCCAGGTCTGGACGGGGAGACGCAGGTCGGTGGTGAACAGGGTCTTGCCATCCTGCACCCGACGCGCCATGACGGTGACGAGATACTTGCCCCCGTCCTGGGTATCGACCCACCAGCCGGTGCGCAAGGGACGCCAACTCCTGGCCTGGGGACCCTTTCGGGTGTAGGCGGGGATCGGACGATAGGGTCCATGGGCCAGCAGCGGACCCAGATCGAAACTGTGCCGAGTGGTTTCCGGGGTCGGTTCCAGCAGTCGGCGCAAGGTCCGAGCCCCTCCCGCCGGGTATCCGACGGACACCTGGAGTTCGACGGCTTCCCTGGCGCCGTATTGGAACTGGAGCCGGTGTCCGGCCTCGCCGGCGAAGGCCAACTTGAATCCGGACGGGCCTGATCCCTCTGCTTTCGGCTGCACGAGATAGGGGGTCAGATCCACAGGAGCGGTCGGATCCTGGGATCGGACATCCTGCGCGAGACCCAGACAGACCAGGATCGGAGCCAAAAACCAACGGGTGTTCGTCATCATCACGGTGCCTCCGCGGAGTGTTGTGCCTTGGGATTCGGCAATCCGGCCTCGGAATATTTCCGCGGCGAACATCCTCCGGTAACGGGACCGGGGCGTGGCTCGCCGGACCAAGTGCGATAGCTGAGCATTCTAGCCCTTCTCCGGCGGAGGGGCCATGACGCGGGAAGTATCGATGTTTCAAGTCGTGGGTGCGGTGTCCGCCCAACTTCGCACTCTGTACTGACAACAGGGAAAACCCGGTCCAGGGATCGACCAATCCACAATCGACACAGAGCCCGTGCAACCATATCCTGTGTCGATATGAAACTAACTCTCTCAGTTGATGCCGCCGTCGCTGTACGGGCCCGAAAAGCGGCTGCTGCCCTGGGACTGAGCTTGAATCAAGCCGTACGGAATTATCTCATCGATCTCGCTGGCTGCTCGTCGCGGGAGGTCGTTGCCGCCGAGGTGGCTCGCCTGTCACATCAAGCCCACGGTGACAGGGCAGATTGGAAATTCGACCGCGAGCAGATTCATGAGCGCCCGTAGTTTCCTGGACACGAACGTACTGGTCTGCATTGACGACGCTTTCGGATCCCGCAAGCAAAGGCAGGCACTTGAACTCTACCGCAAGTGTTGCACGACCGGTCGCGCCGCCTTGGCAACCAATTGTTCGGTGCTGTATTCGGAGGATCTCCAGCACGGATTCAAGACAAACGGCCTGCAGATCCGGAATCCCTTCACCGAAACGGCGTAATCGTTCCCTCTCTCCGCCGCTTGTGGGCGACAACATTGTCTTCTGCACGCTCCAATCGGGTAGGCTTTAGCGATGCTGTTGGGCAAGACGATCCTCTCATTGCTGCTTTTCACCTGCGCTGCCATCGCGTCGGACTGGACGCGGTTCAGGGGGCCGAACGGAACCGGAGTCGCTGAAGAGGGCCCGCTGCCCGTGGACTTCGGACCCGGGTCCAACGTGATCTGGGAGACGACTCTGCCTCCGGGCAAATCCTCGCCGATCCTGACGGACAGCAGAATCTTCCTGACGGCGCACCACGGGGACAATCTCCTCACCATCGCCCTCGACCGCTCGACCGGCCAGGAGGTCTGGCGCCGGGCCGCGCCCTCGAGAAGAGTCGAGCGGATGCACCGGCTGAACGACGAGGCGGCACCGACTCCGGTTACCGACGGGACCAACGTCTACGCTTTCTTCGGCGGGTACGGTCTCGTCGCCTACGGTCCGGACGGAACCGAACTCTGGACGCTGCCCATGGGGCCGTTCTCTAATTTTCACGGCATGGGGTCCTCCCCGATCCTGGTCGACGGGAAGCTGGTCCAAGTCTGTGACCAGGACCTCGATGCCTTTGTCATCGCAGTGGATCCGTCCGACGGCAAGATTCTCTGGAAGCAGGCGCGGCCCGACTTCGTGCACAGCTTCTCGACGCCCGTGGTCCGCGAACGGGGGCAGGGAAGGCCCGAGATCATCGTCCCGGGGTCTTACCGCATGACCGGCTACGCGACGGACGGCCGCGAACTGTGGCGGCTCGACGGCCTGACCTACCAGGTCAAATCCGTCCCCGTCGTCGCCGGGGACCGGCTCTACTTCAATGGGTGGGCTCCCGGGGGGGAGCCGGACGTTCGCTTGGAGTTGCCGCCGTTCGAGGAGATGGCAGACCGGTTCGACACGAACGGCGATTCGGAGCTGACCAAGCAGGAGATCCCCTCGGAATGGCTGCCCCGCGGTTGGGAGATGCACGACCGGAACAAGAACGGCACCATGGACGCACGGGACTGGGCGCACTACCGGGCCCGCCGGATCTCCGAGAACGGCTGCATGGCCATTCGCCTCGGCGGCCGGGGGAACGTGACCAAGTCTCACCTGCTCTGGCGTCATCAGAAGTCGCTGCCCGACGTCGCTTCACCGATTCTCTATCGCGGTGTGCTCTACCTCGTGCGTAACGGCGGCATCGTGACGGCATTGGATCCGGATAGCGGAAAGGTCCTCAAACAGGGCAGGCTGCAGGAAGCGCTGGACGGCTTCTACGCTTCTCCCGTCGCCGGGGACGGCAAGATCTACATGGTGAGCGACGCCGGGAAAGCCGTGGTGCTGGAGCCCGGGCGCGACTGGAAGGTGCTGCAGACCAACGACCTGAACGAGGACGTGTACGCGACACCGGCGATTACCGGCGGGCGTCTCTTCATTCGAACGCAGAGCCGACTCTATTGCTTCGGCGCGCGTGACGAGATTGCGAGGGGTGGGAGGGGGGACAGTCTTGTCCCCCATTCACCTCGTTCTGACCCCCGATGATGTTCGGTAATTCGGCGACTGACGGCAAAGCGGGTTCCGCCGCAACGTCCCAAATTCCGGCCTTTACAACTAGAAACGATATCCGACCCCCAATTCCAGAGATTGGGAGGCGGCCGTGTCGAGATACGCACCAACGAACGAGTAACCCGCCCGCAAGACAACGCGCGGCGCGAGGCTCACGAGCACACCCGCACGGAGATTGAAGGGCAGGATAGATACCATGTCCCTGGACTCCACAAATTCTTCAGAGCGGACAAGGATGCGGCTTCCGTCAGGATTCTCCTGTTCTTGAGCCGGTTGATACCTGATCAGTTGGCGCTGTTGCTCGAACCCAAGGCCGCCGCCGATGTAGGTTGAGAATCGATCCCTTCTCCACAGCCAGACGACGGATGGCAGAACGGAAATCAGTCTCTGCGTCGTAACGTCGTTGTTCTGAATCCCCGGATTCTGTCTGTAGAACTCTGTGAATGGATGGTAGGTGTATCGATTGTGTGGCCCTTCGTTGACTTCCAGATGGCTCGTGACGCCATCGATCATCAGCGCCCACTTCGATCCCAGAGGCAACAAACCACCGACCCCGATTTGTGGTTTCCATTCCCCGCCTTTCAACACGTGCGATGTGTTTCCAAAATAGTAAGCGCCTGTTAATCCGTAGATCTCTATTGCAGGATCCCTCTGTTGCGCACAGAGCGGCTCCCAACTGAAGAGTTGCAACGTTGCCGCAAGGGCGAAAAGGTACGGACGCCACGGAGTCGACCGCAGCGAGGGTATCAGTCCCATCGATGACAATTTGGTGAATCGTTTTTCGGGGGTTCGGGGGATGTTTTTCATGGCGTCTCCAAGCTCACTGAAGACAAATGTGTTTTTTTCTCCGGAAAGGGCTCACCGGGCAAAAAATTAATGGGATCGAGCGGCTCTGGACTGATCCACTCCTTCGACGTCTGACAATTTCAACGGCCACTTTCCTGCATCCGTACATGGTCGCCGGCATTCCCGTTGCTCTGACACTGAGAAATCTCGCCTGGACACGCATCCAAGATAGTGGTGGCAACCATCTTTAGGTTGCGTGATTCAAATTCCCGTCAATACAAGGCCGACGAACCGCAGGGGGAGTGAATATGGAATCGAGACAAATTGTCATGTTGGCTGATTGGTACAGCCGGGTGGTGTTTGGGGTGATTGCGGTAGCACTCGTAATCCTGGCGGGCCAAGGGGCGTGTTCGATGGAACCGGTCGCGCGCGCACAGTCCGGGCCATGCGGGTCACCGGATCAACCGTGCTTCGTTCGGATTCCGGCTCTTGAAGATATGATCCAGGTTGATCACCCGCACCGACAACCCAGGTTGAGAGTTCACGTGGTCAATCGAGTGAATACCTCCAAGTGAGAAATCCGGATCAGCTAGGGAACTGTCCCTTCTCCGTCCAGAGTTCCGCGCGGTCCCGAGCCATTTCACGAAGCCCGGAGGCAGGGCCTACCGCGGCTCTGTTTTCTCTTCCATGCCTATGGCGATATTTCGGGGGCTTGACGGCAATTTCAGGGCGGAGAGGACGGACGATGATGAAACCGCACGGGCGCCCATGCTTTCGAGCTCCATTGTGAAAATTGGTCACGCGGGGGTTAACAACCCCCGCTCCTAATACGACAGCGACCGGGAATCGAGCCGGTGGATCGTTGCCGCTTCCATGGCGTCCCAGTCGACTTCCACCCCCAGGCCGGGAGCCGACGGCGCGACGACATGTCCGTCGGGACCGGCGCGGATCACGTCGTGCATCCCGTATTCGTACGGTTCCCACGGGACCGCCTGCTCGAAATAGGTGCTCAGTCCGGTCCCCAGCATCAGGTGGAGGTTGGCGGCTGAAACCAGCGTGGTGCCCCAGGCCATGACCTCGCAGCGCATACCCGCGGCTTTCGCTGCGGCCAGGTACTTCCGGCCCCCTGTGAAGCCGCCGGCGACTGCGACATCGGTCCGGGCCGCCGTCCAACATTGGGTCGCCACTGCGTGCTTGAATGCCGTCAGGTCCTGAAGCCAATTCCCCGAGGGAATGACCGGTACTCCAACGCTCCGGGTCAGCTCGCGATAACCCGGCAGGTCGTAGTCAAACAGTGGAGCTTCGAACCAGGTGAATCCCAGGTCGCCCAGCTCTGCGCCCACCCGCTTGGCGCTCTGCAGGTCGTAGTTGTTTTCCGCGTCCAACATGAAGGCCACACCGTCGCCGAATTCCTTGCGGGCGGCGCGGGCCAGCTCCAGGTCCTTTTCGGGCAGGCACCAGCAGTGGAACTTCACGGCCGTAAAGCCGCGCTCGATCATTTCTTCGATAAAGCGGAGGTACGTCGGCACGTCGTCCAGCATCGGCGTGCTGGCATACGATGGGATTCGATCCATTGCTCCTCCCAAGAGCTGATAAAGGGGTTTTCCGGCGACCTTTCCCCTCAGGTCCCACAACGCGATGTCGATGACGGACAGGGCTTGCGGCGGAAGGGGAAAGACCCGCGGCCACAGGCTTTTCCAGATCTCTTCCCGCGCCGTCGCGTCCTGGCCGACCACCGCGGGGATCAGGTGCCGCAATGTCTCGCAGGTGTAGCGATCAAAATCGTAGGATGTGCTGTTCCAGACGCCGCCGATGCCCTCGTGGCCGTCCTTCGTCGTGATCCGGACGATGGTATTGGTCGTGTACTGCTCATCCAGGTCGTGCGACCACGTAAAGCGCTGAACTTTCGGCGCCACGACCATGACTTCGACACGTTCGATCTGCATGAGGACCGTCCCTCCGGGGGGGTGGGGGCTCTACCGCAACGGCGCTCGTACTGGCCACAACCGGCCCCTTCTCCCTCTGATCTTGTCACTCTTCCGATCAGGGTTCCTGGCGACGAAACGTGCTTGAAAACGCAGGACTATGTCAAGGGAGCCCGCCCGGGGCCGGTGCTTGACACGCGGTAAAAAAGCGAACCTAATGCTCCGAAGCGTTCCTCAACGCACGGATGCCCGGAGCCGTTGCGGCAGCGCATGCTCCGGGCCGGTCACAACGGATCGAGGGGATCGACCATGCAGCAATCGATCAGCAGCGTCGCCCGGAATGTCGATGACCTGACCGCGGTTTGGAGCGGTGGCGAACGCACCCGTCTTCCCTACCTCTGGCTGCGCGACAATTGCGGTTGCAGCGAGTGCCGCGTCGTGCAGACCACGGAGAAGCGGTTCCACATCTTCCGGGTCGCCAAGGACCTGAGACCGTTGCAGGTCAGCATCGAACGCACCGGATCCGAGCACGAAGCCATCTCCATCGCCTGGCCGGACGGACACCGCACGCGCTTTCGGTCACGTGAGATCCACGGCCTCCTGAGCCGGCCTCGTTTGGACCTGCACTACTGGGACAGCCGGTTCCAGCCGCGCAAGTACGACTATCAACGGTTCCTGGCGGACGACAGCACGGCGGCGGAGATGATCGAGGAGATTCTGCGGACCGGGGTCTGCGTGCTGGTCGACGCCCCCACCGACCCGGATTCGTCGGAGCAGCTCGCGACCCGTTTGGGGCCAATCCGCGAAGTGCTGTTCGAACGCATCCACAACGTCGTGGTCGACCCCAAGGGATACAGCATCGCGCACACGGATCTGGCGGTCGCGCCGCACAACGACTTTACCAGCTACAACTGGCCGCCCAGCGTTCAGGCGCTGCACATGCTGGTGAACGAATGCGAAGGCGGCGAGTCTTGCGTCGTGGACGGCTTCGGCGTGCTCAACGAACTACGCAACGATCACCCCGGCAAGTTCGACGTGCTTTGCGCGGTGCCGGTGCCTTTTCGCCTCTTCAGCGAAGAGTACGAGTGCTACGCGGCCAACCCCATGGTCGAGCTGGACAGCGGCGGCGAGATCAGGTTGCTGCGCTTCAACACCCAGCAAATGCAGGCCATTCCCCTGTCGGAGCCTCGGCTTGGCGACTTCTACGCCGCCTACCACGAGCTGTCCAGGCGCATCAATGACCCCAACGCCCAGGCTTCCGTCCGGTTGGAGGGCGGGCAGATTCTGCTGTGCGCCGGGCACCGTGTGCTGCACGGCCGCACCGCGCTGCGCTCCAAGGGGCGCCGCCACCTGCAGGACGCCTACTTCGAGCACGACAACGTGCGCAACCACCTGAGGTTGCTGCGCCGCACCGGCCGGATCTGAAGGCCGCAAACCCGCGGAAATGCCCTGAATTCCGAGCCCGATCGCAGAGCCGGCATCAGAGCCGGTTTGCGCTGGGCCGAACCTGCTCACGGATGCGGGCGCCTACACCGTCGCGTCCAGGCCCCGGGCGAAAGCGATCTCGCGGGCGCTGGGGTTCACTGAGGGGCGGAAGGGAACCTCGCACACCCGCGCGCGGTCCGGCCGGCCCGCCTCGCTGGCGTATTCGTCGGGCAGCCACACCGTGAGCTCCGTGCCGACGGCCGACTTCCCGGCAGGTATGTACCCGAGCGCGATGTTGCAG